>JAYKGU010000019.1:0-39477 GCA_035285585.1 Synechococcales cyanobacterium | reverse complement strand
TAGACCTTACGGCAAATTTCCAGCCAGTCTTCAAATACTGCTGCCTGTTGCGCCGTGGGAATGAGTTTGTACTCGTAGGTGAGATTCAGCATAGTTCTATTGTACTCTATGACTGAAGAAAAAGTATCGGCGTTTATTCAGAAAAGCCGTCCCAGAAGGACGGGGCTTGTATCCCATTATTTTTGGTCACTGGTTTTAGTTGTGCCTGATTTTTGGGTGTAATTTTCGATAAATTCAGCCCATTTACCTGGTTTCTCAAGATAATTCGGTTGATTTGACACGTCGGTTTCCGACTCACCATGCCAGATCCGAGTGCTGGTCCGTTCCATCACCACGGGTATCAACTTAAGGCGGGAAAGTGGGGCGCGGCGCGCCCCACTTTCCCGCTAATCTTGTCCCGCTTTAAGCGGGAACCCCATCACCACAATGTAAGACAGGGCAAACGCAATAAATCCGTTTAGCCCAACGAAAAGTGTTGAAATAGGAACAGGATTGTTCATTTAGTCAATATGGACCTGATCTTACTGCTTGCCGCGTTTCTTGTTTCCTTTCTGGTGTTCACCTGGCTTGTGCAGGTGGTTAAATCTACCGTCAGCACGGCCATTACTATTGCGCTGATTCTGCTTGTGGTGCAAATCTTTTTCGGCGTTGGCCCACTGGATTTTTGGGAAGGTATTGTTGATTTTTGGCGGGGAATTTGGCGATCGCTCTCAAATTAGAAAACGTTCTGTAAGACACACAACCCGCAAGGGCGAAGCATGTCGTAATCATCTTTGGATTTCTCCCAAACGTACTGCCGCAATGCTTTGACCCTACCGGGGGCGTACTGTGATCTCAATGCGGCGATCGCGTTCTGGTACGTCCTCGGAAGCCTCCTGGGGCTGGCCGTAGCCCAGGGCTACCCAGTGGTATAGATCCGGGTCAAGCATTCCTGCCAGGTATGCCTCCACCGCCTTAGCCTGTTCAAAGGAGCGGGCGCGATCGCGCACAGGTTCCCCTTCCTCATTGGTGTAGGCAGATACCTGGATGGTAGCACCGGGGAGGGTTTCGATGTCGGCAATCAAATTATCCAGCAGGGTTTGCCCATCCGTACTCAGGGTGGTGCCGGTTTCCTCAAACATTACGTCGCTGGGCAGGCTGATGCGTACTACATCATTGGCGATCGCCCCATCCGTGCCAATGGTTGTGATGGTCTCAAAATCCTGGCGGGTATGGGTGGCCTGCCGCAGCACCCGCTCCAGGATGGGAGGTTCGGTGACGTTGCCGGGGAAGAGGGTGGCGATCGCGATGCCCACCAGCAGGGCCACTGCACCGCCCACCCCCAGCAGCAGCAGGCGGAAAATCAGCACCAGCGTGCCCCGCAGCCAGCCCGACGAGGATTTGGAGGGCTGGGACTCGGGTTGGGAGGTGGCTTTGGATGTGGTCATGGGTTCCGTCACGGTGTCGGCCTCATGCATGGGCAGAGTGCTCCTGTGATGCTACCGCAAAATGCTAAATCTCTGAATCGTCTTTGAGTCTATTGACCCACTTTTGGGGGATCGGTTCCGGCCATTGACTGGGCAGAACGGCCTAGGGTTGGGGGACATGGTCTGGGTTGAAGGCGTCTGCGGTGGGCAGGGAGCCAAAGAAGACGCCATAGGGCGGCAGGGTAAGGCGATCGCCCTCCCGGTCTGAGGGAAAGCCCAGCCCTTCAACGCCCTGACAGTCGGGGTAGCGGGACAGATCGTATTCAGCGGGGCGATCGCTGATGTTGAACAGACAGAGTAAATGCTGCTCGGCATAGGCCCGCTCGAAGGCCAGAACGGTGTCGCAGGCTTCCATAAATGGCAGCTTGCCTGCTTCCAGGGCGGGTTGCTGCTTGCGCCAGTGGAGCAGCCGTCGCCAGGTGTTGAGCAGCGAGGCGGGGTCGGTGTGCTGGCGGTTGACGGCCCGCTCAATGTGGTGGTCGGGGATGGGCAGCCAGGGTTGCTTAGCCATGGTGAATCCGGCGTGGGGCTGGTTGGCGTCCCAGGGCATGGGGGTGCGGGAGCCGTCACGCCCCACCACGTCGGGGTAGAGGGCTATGCCGAAGGGGTCTTTGATACTGTCCTCTGGAATGTCCTCTGGAATGTCTGCCGCCGCCAGCCCCAGCTCATCCCCCTGGTAAAGACAGAAGGCCCCCGGCAGGGAGAGCAGCAGGGCCGCCATCATGTGGAAAAAGGCGTCGGGGTAGGGATTGCCGTTTTCGTCTTTGCCCGTCCAGCGCGATCGCAGCCGTCCGTAATCGTGATTACCTACAATCCAGCAGGCTCCACCGTCCGTAAAGTGCTCCACCACCCGCTTCAGCGTCTCGCACATGAAGGCGGCGGTCATGGGCTGCTCCTCCAGCAGGGTGCTGTGGTAGGCCATGTGCAGGCGATCCTTACCCGCCACGTACTGGCTGGCCAACTCCACCGTGTCTTCGCACAGAGTCACTTCCCCCAGGGTCATGGCACCGGGGTAGCGATCCACCAGTTCGCGAATCGGGCGGATGGCTTCCAGGGTGTCGGGGCGGCAGAAGCTGTGGGTCAGCATCTGGCCGGTGAGGGGATTATCGGGGGGGACGCCATCAGGCAGGTCGGCGTCGTCGGGACGCTTAGGATTGTCCCGCAGCTCCGCGTCGTGGAGGAAGTAGTTCACTGCATCAATGCGCAGGCCGTCCACCCCCAGATCCAGCCAGAATTTGCCCCGCTCCAAAATGGCTTTGACCACGTCGGGGTTGTGCCAGTTGAGGTCGGGCTGGCTGTCCAAAAAATTGTAGAAATAGAACTGCTGCCGCTGGGGTTCCCACTTCCAGGCGCTTTTGCCGGTGAAGGAGGAAAGCCAGTTGTTGGGGGGCGAGCCGTCCGGTTTGGGGTCGGCCCACACGTACCAGTCGGCCCTGGGGTTCTCGCGGCTCTGGCGGCTTTCCTGAAACCAGGGGTGCTGGTCGGAGGTGTGGTTCCAGACCTGATCGATGATCACCCGTAGCCTGTAGGTGTGGGCGATCGCCAATAACCGCTTAAAGTCCGCCATGGTGCCAAAAGTAGAGCCGATAGATCGCATATCGGTGATGTCGTAGCCCAGGTCATCCATGGGCGACTCGAAGATGGGGGACAGCCAGATGGCGTCTACCCCCAGTCCGGCGATGTAGTCTATTTTTTCCAGAATGCCGTTGAGGTCGCCCTTGCCGTTGCCGCTGGTGTCGAAAAAGCTCCAGGGGGTGATCTGGTAGATAATGGCGTTTTGCCACCATTCACCATCGTGGAGGGCGTCGTTGGCATCTTCCCACTGCCACGCCCGCCGATTGATGACGGCGGTGCGCCACCAAAGTTTTTTCCCCTGCTGCATTTTCTCCTCCTTCAGAACTGGCAGCGCGACGGGGCGATCGCCATCTCCACCATCCCGCTGGCATTGAATTTTCCACCGCAGTTTAGGCCAATAGGGGGAAACACACCTCTTCCACAGGGCGGATGGTGACGACATCAACCATCCATCGCCACGGGGAAAGCCTCTTCCGAAAAAAATGCTTCTCCAGAGTGACGCTACCCAATGAAAATTCGCCGAAGGTAAGGCAATACTTTTCTTTGCCTGAACAAACCTATGGCCCAGCGGCGATCGCACTCCTCCAACATTTCCGTGGCTCTCTTTCGGGCGATCGCCCACCACTTCAACCAATCTGCCCGCGCCCTACCAGCGGCAGCCTGGGGAATCTGGGGGAAAACCCTGCTGGCAGGGCTGGGAGTGAGTGCGCTGATCACTTACGGCATTGTCAGGCTGGCCATGTTCTGGCAGAGTCGGGGGCTGCAAGCCTGGGACGAGCGGGTGCTGCCCGGTGTCGCCGATGCGCTGCCCTTCAGCTTCGCCAAGGCGATTACGCTGGAATCCCCTGGCAACATGATTTACCTGATTCCGCTGGTACTTGCGCTGGTGGGTCTGGCGGCGTGGCGATCGCGCCCCCTGATTGCCAGCAGCATCGCCGTGAGCTATCTGCTGCAATATGCCCTGGTGTGGATTGGCTGGGGCCTGTGGAATCGCGATCGCCCCGACGTGATCGCCAGCGGACTGGCAGCCCCCGGCCTCCATGCCTTTCCTTCCGGCCACGCCACCGTGATTACCGCCGTCTTTGGCTTTTTGGCCTACCTGTGGATTCGGGCTTCCCGCAGTCGAGTGGAGCGGGTGGGGGCGATCGCCCTATTCCTGGGCTGGACTTTTATCACCAGCTCGGCCCGCCTGGTGCTGGGTGCCCACTGGGTGAGTGATGTGGTTGCGGGCTGGATCGTCGGGTTCCTGTGGCTGCTAGTGGTGATCGTCGCCTTCGAGCGGGCACAGGCGGTTTGCCGTAGCGGGAAGGGACGCCATTCAGCAACCCCTAGAGCGGGCGTACGATGAACGGGTAGCGGAAGGGGGTGTCGGGGTTGGATAGGGCGTGGGCGATCGCCCAGATGCTCAAGCCCCAGTGCAGCAGAAAGCCGATGGGAATCAGCACAAAGCCCAGTAATCCGAAGGTGATGAACGTCAGAATGCCGATGATAATGCTCCAAAACCAGACGTTGAAGTGGAAGTTAATAGCTTCCTTGGCGTTGGCTTTGACGACTGAATCGTCACTGATAAACAGAATAGCGATGGGAATGCCGATGGAGAGCACGGCGACACTCAGAAAAATCGAGCCGTGGGCAACGGCTGATAGCAGCTTGCGTTTGTCGTAGTCAGGGGGATTTTGGTACATGGTAAAAGACGGAGCGAGACGGTCTAGAAATTACCTTAATATCTTAGCGACTGAAGCAAAAGGCTGAAGAGTCGGGATTTCCGGCATTTCAGGGGTGTTTTTCCGGCCCTAGCCCACCACCTGGCTGGTGTGCAATTGATGCAGCTTATCGGGGGTTGTCATACCGTGTTCTGTCACCACGCCAGTGATCAAATGGGCTGGGGTGATGTCAAAGCTAGGGTTATAAAAGTCTACCCCTTCCGGTGTCAGGGTCACATCGCCCACCTGACAAACCTCGCAGGTGTCCCGTTCCTCAATGGGGATCTGGCTGCCGTCCTGCTTAGAGAAGTCAATGGCCCGATAGGGAGCCGCCACCAGGAAGGGAATGTCGTGGGCCTTAGCCACCAGGGCCAGGCTGTAAGTGCCCGCTTTGAAGGCCGTATCGCCATTGGCAGCGAGGCGATCGCCCCCCACAATCACCACGTCAATCTTGCCCTGACGCATACAGGTAGCCGCGAGATTGTCTGCAATGACCGTTACGGGGATTTCCTCCTGAACACACTCCCAGGCCGTGAGCTTAGCCCCCTGCCAGCGAGGACGGGTTTCGCAGACATAGAGCCGCTCCAGCCGTTCAGCCGTCCAGAGCGATCGCACGATGCCCAGAGCCGTACCATATCCCGCTGTCGCCAGCGCCCCCGCATTGCCGTGGGTGAGCACCCGCAGGCGTTCGGGCAACTGGGGCAGAGCTGCCATGCCCTGCTCGCCGATGGCCTGGCAGATTTGCAGATCTTCCAGGTGGATGAGCTTGGCGGTATCCAGCAGGGTGGTTTTTAGGTAATCCACAGCACCCACCGTCTGGCGGGCGGTGCGCACCATGCGATCCAGTGCCCAGGACAGGTAGCGGGCCGTGGGGCGGGTAGCCCGCAGGGCATCGGCCACCTGATCCAGCTCTTCGAAAAACTCGGTGCGATCGCAAGCCTCGCTGTCCCGCATTCCCAAATACAGACCGTAGGCCGCCGCCACCCCAATGGCCGAAGCTCCGCGCACCATCATGGTTTGAATGGCGCGGATCATGTCGTCGTATCGCCGAATCTCTACGAAGGTGAACTCGTGGGGCAGGCGGTTCTGGTCGATCAGCGACACATGGTCATCGTGCCAGAAAACGGAATAGACGTGGTGGGTAAATGACATAGCGAGATAGGGAGTGAATGAATGACAGGGATTCTACAGAGATCTGGGTTAAGGGTGTGGACAACTGAGGGTGAGTAGGCGGGAATGGGGGTGGCAAATGGGGCATGGGGCGATCGCGAACCAATCGTCTTGAAGGTGGGGGATGCGATCGCGTCTGCAAGCTAGACTAGAATGATAGGGATAGAGCCTTCATCCCCAATGGGGCACATCCCCTGGCTGGGGGTTAAGAAATTCAGTTCTGGACCCATGCTGACAAGTTAATCCTGCCCAGTAGTCCAATTGTGCCGCTCTACCGCCCTCGCCAATAGTTTAGTCGATCAGCCTGAAGCAGAGAATGATTTAGACGGCAGGTCACTGTTAGATAAAGCGAATTCAAGACGTTATAAGGTAACGATGGGATTCTTCGACTCTGAGATTGTTCAGCAAGAAGCGAAGCAACTGTTTGAAGATTATCAGTCGCTCATGAAGTTAGGCGGCGACTACGGCAAGTTCGACCGGGAAGGTAAAAAGATTTTCATTGAGCAAATGGAAGCCATCATGGATCGCTACCGCATTTTTATGAAGCGGTTTGAGCTATCCGAAGACTTTACCGCCCAGATGACCGTTGAGCAGCTCAAAACCCACCTCAACCAATTTGGGGTCACCCCCGACCAGATGTTCCAGCAAATGCAGCTTACCCTCGATCGCATGAAAGCCGAGATCGACAAATAAGCTACGGCTTGGGTGGCTCAAAATTGGATGCGGGAGCAAAATCTTCTACGGGTACGCCCTGCAGCGCTTCCACCATAAAGTTCCTCCACAGCGGCGCGGCATACCCACCGCCTGTGGCCCCGCTCCGCAGAGGGGTGTAGTCATCATTGCCCACCCAAACGGCAACGGCAAGTTGAGGAACATAGCCCACAAACCAGATATCCCGCTCAGATGACGTAGTGCCCGTTTTTCCTGCCGCTGGCCGATCGAAACGGGCACGGGTACCCGTACCGCCGGTAATTACCCCTTTCAAGATGTCGTTGAGGGAGGCCACCGCCCACGGATCAAGCACCAACTGGGGTTTGGGTCGGTTATCGAGCAAGACATTTCCCATGCTGTCGGTAACCTGAATAATAAACGTGGTGTCCGACTTCCAGCCGCCGCTGGCAAAGGTGGCGTAGGCTCCGGCCATCTCCAGGGGCGACAGATCTACCGCGCCCAGGGGCAGGGAAGTCACTGGCTCCATGGGGCTGGTGATGCCCAGGGTACGGCAAATTTCAATGAGCCGGTCGAGGCCCACGGCCTGCCCCAGCTTCACGGCAGGGACGTTGCGCGACAGCTCTAACGCTCGCCGAAAAGACATCGAACCATAAAAGCTGCCGTCGTAGTTGCGGGGGGAGTAGGTTTCGTAGCCGTCTGGATAAGAGACGGGGGTGTCTTCAACGTTGGATTCGGGGGAATAGCGCCCCGTCGCCAGGGCGGCGTAGTAAACAAAGGGCTTAAAGGCAGAACCGGGCTGACGGCGGGCTTGAATGGCCCGATTGTACTGACTAACTTTGTAGTCAATGCCGCCCACCATCGCCTTGACAAAGTGGGTGCGGGGGTCAACCGCCGCCAGGGCCACCTGATCGGCGTAAAGTCCTTGCCGCAGAAGGTTTTGGTAGCCCTGCTGCACCACCTGCTCGGCCATGCGCTGGAAATTTACGTCCACCGTAGTCTGCACCCGCATCCCGCCTTTGAGCACCGCCTCCTGGCCGAAGCGATCGTTCAGCTCTAGGAGCACTGCATCGGTGATGTAGGGAGCCTGACTCTGCCGGAAAGAGGTGATCTGGCCCAGAAGGAGCGGCTGCTGCTTGGCTTCATCGTACTCGGCCTGGGTAATCCAATTGAGCCGCCGCATGCGGTCGAGAACGAGGGCCTGCCGCTGCTTCGCGAGCTGATAGTTAACAAACGGGCTGTAGTCTTCGGGAGCCTGAATCAGTCCAGCCATCATGGCCGCTTCCGCCAGGGTTAGATCCGTTGCGGTTTTGTTGAAGTAGCTTTCGGCTGCCGTTTCGACCCCGTAAGTGTTGTGCCCCCAATACACCTGATTGAGGTACATTTCCAAAATTTCTTCTTTACCAAAAATCTGCTCAATGCGCAGCGCCAGGACGGCTTCGGCCACCTTGCGGCTGAGGGCGCGTTCGGGGGTAAGGAACAGATTTTTTACCAACTGCATGGTAATGGTGGAGCCGCCCTGTACAGTTTCCCCTTCCTCCAGGTTGGCCAGGAACGCCCGCACGATGCTGGTGGGGTTAACGCCCCGATGGGACATGAAATAGCTATCTTCGATGGCCAGCACCGCCCGCTTGAGGTCTGGCGAAATTTCTTCAATTTCCACCACTTCCCGGTTGACCTCATCGTGGAGGCTGCCCAGCAGCGTGCCGTTTACATCGTATATATAGGAGGTCTCAGTGGGAATGTAATCCCGCAAAAGTCGCACATCCGGCAGGTTGCGAAAGCTCACTGCCAGACCCACCAGCCCGCCTGCAACCACCGAACTAACCAGCATTGTGGCACTGAGAATCGTTCCGGCGGTTACTTTGCTCACAGACTGAACAAACCTCAGCGCCGTCCCAGGTTTTTTCCTGCCATGGGAGGGCTGGGTGGCTCGATGGGAAGAGTTTCGTTTTACGCTTCTGGATGACACGATGCGGATAGCGGGGCTAAAGGACGTGGGATGGATCGCTTGGCTTCAAGAATAAACGAATCAGGTGAAATTTGGGCTTCGCGATCTTAAATTAGAACCATATTCGTGATTACAGGGGATTTTGCAAACAATCGGTACAGATGGTCAAAACAACATTCACAATACTGCCAAAGTTAGTGAAGTTGAGGGCAGAAACTGCCACAGAATTCTTCCGACCTGCGAAATAAAGCCATCCAAGCTCTCTCTGAGGGCGATCGCTTCAGTGCCGTGAAGCTCAAGCTATAATTTCTTCTCTGCTGAAGTCGTCTGTCGGAGTACTGAAATTCTGTTGTGGGAGGAACCTCTGAGCTGTTCAGCGTTTGGATAGAGCGCCTCAGATTACTATGGTTCAGTCTATCGAAAATTTTGCACCGGGGGTTATCAACCTCCTATCACTTTTGCTCATCACTTTTGATGGACGATGTACAGCAAACCGCAAATCCAGCTAGGGCTACTCGTATGAGCAACTGCGTGAAACTGATTGAGGGAACAGCTTGCCAATGACCACCAAACCTTTTTCCTGGCTGCACCGGGGCACCCATGAAATTTTCCCAAACCAGCCCGACTCCAACCATGCCGATGAAAACCTGATACAGCGTCTGAAGACGAGCGATCGCCCCCTGCGCATCAAGTTTGGCATCGATCCCACCGGATCAGAGATCCACCTGGGGCACAGCATTGTCTATCGCAAGCTGCGGCAGTTTCAGGACGCGGGGCATACGGCGGTGCTGCTCATTGGTGACTTTACGGCCCGCATCGGCGATCCCACCGGGAAATCGGAAGTCCGCAAGCAGCTCACAGAGGAGGAGGTGGCCAAAAACGCTGGAACCTATTTGGAGCAGCTCAAGCCCATCCTGGACTTTGACACCCCCGGACGGCTGGAGATCCGCTACAACTCCGAATGGCTGTCGGCCTTGAGGCTGTCGGACATTCTAGAGCTGCTGGCCACCATGACCGTGGGCCAGATGCTGGCCAAGGAGGGCTTTGCCGAGCGCTACCGCCAGGAGACGCCCATTTACCTCCACGAGTTTCTCTATCCGCTGATGCAGGGCTACGATTCGGTGGCACTCCAGGCAGACGTGGAGCTGGGGGGCACCGACCAGAAATTTAACCTGGCGGTGGGTCGAGATTTGCAGCGTCATTTCGGCCAGCGGCCCCAGTTTGGCCTGCTGATGCCGATCCTGGTGGGGACGGACGGCACCCAGAAGATGTCCAAATCCCTGGGCAACTACGTGGGCCTGTCGGAGGATGCCCTGTCGATGTACTCCAAGCTGGAGAAAACCCCAGATGCGGTGATTGACTCCTACTTCGAGCTGCTCACCGACCTGCCCCTGGATGAACTGCCGAAGGCACCGCGCGATCGCCAGAAACTCCTCGCCCTCACCGTCGTCAGCCAGTACCACGGGGAAGCCGCCGCCCAGGAGGCCCAGAAGGCGGCGATCACTCTGGTGCAGGGCAACGCCGCCCAGGCGGAGGCAGTACCCGAATTTTCCCTCGGGGATATTGAGTTTCCCGCCAAGCTGTTCTACATCCTGGGGGCCAGCGGCCTGTGTAAGAGCGGCGGCGAGGGGCGACGACAGATCCAGGGGGGGGCGGTGCGCCTGGATGGGGAGAAGGTGAGCGATCCCGACCTGGAAATTCCCGCTGCCGAGGAACTGGCGGGGAAGGTACTTCAGGTCGGGAAAAAGAAATTTGCCCGTCTGGTGCCATGAAAGACCGAATTATCGTGCCCCTGGATGTGTCCACCCAGAAAGAGGCGATCGCCCTCCTCGACCAGCTCCCAGAGGTGACCTTCTGGAAGGTGGGGCTGGAGCTGTTTGTCAGCAGCGGAACCGCCCTGATTCAGGAACTCCAGCGGCGGCAGAAGCGCATTTTTCTGGATCTGAAATTCCACGACATCCCCAACACGGTAGCCGGGGCCTGTCGGGCGGCGGCGCAGTACGGGGTGGACCTGCTCACCGTGCATGCGGCGGCGGGGGGAGCGGCGCTGCGGGCGGCCCAGGAAGCGGCGATCGCCGGAGCCACCGCCGCCAATTGCGATCCCCCTAAGCTCATTGCCATCACGCTGCTAACCAGCATCGACGCCCGCACGCTAGCCTTTCAGCTCAAGGTACCTATCGAGCTACCGGAGTACGCCCTGCAAATGGCCCTGCTGACCCAGGAGAGCGGCCTGTCGGGGATCGTCTGCTCGCCCCAGGAGGTGGCCCAGATTCGGCGGGTGTGTGGCGATCGCTTCCTCTGCGTCTGTCCGGGGGTGCGGCCCAGCTGGGCGGAGAAAGGGGATCAGCGGCGATCGCTCACTCCCTTGGAAGCCTTCCAGGCCGGAGCGGATTATCTGGTGATTGGTCGACCGATTACTGCGGCAGCGAACCCAGCGGCGGCGTTTCAGCGGATTTGCGACGAGATCGCCGAGATGGGGTAGAATCATGGCCTGGTTTCCCCGCTCTCCTGCATGGAGAGGCTCAAATTGGCTACTTGAGAGTATTTCTTACATATATGACCAGTCGCGAACCGGCGGATGAGATCACCGCCCAGATTACCGCTCTACAGCAAAACACCTCGGCCACCCTCGATCGTATCGCCCGGATGGTGGAGATCAATACCGAGCAGGTGGGACGACTTTCCGAGCACATCATGGCGATTGACATCAAGCTGGAAAGGTTAATTGATACGACCGAGCGCAACGCTGCCGCGGTCGAGCGCAACGCTGCCGCGGTCGAGCGCAACGCTGCTGCGATCGAACGCAATGCTGCTGCCATTGAGCGTCTGGCTTATAGCCAGGACCACACGGTTGCACGGCTCACCCAGCTAGTAGAAACGTTGATCAGCCGCAATTTGTAGGGGCAAATGACCATTTGCCCCCATGAAATCCACAGCAAACCAAATGGGCGATCGCCCCATCCCCCATCTTTCCTCCCATGCCAGCCAATTTTTCCCGTCTGCCCCAACCTCAGCCGCGCATCGGTCGCCATCGATTCCCAGGGGCCTTCGTGGTACTGGTGGGGATAGGAGGGGCGATCGCCTCTCAACCCGCCCAGTCGGCGTCCTTAACTTCTCTATCGCCGGATCAGCCCCTGGTGGAGCAGCGCTACAAACAAGAAGCTGCCGCCGAATACATTCGCACGAATACTGACTGCCCGGCCCGGCTGGAACCCCTGTCCGCCCTACTGCTGCGGGACCTGCCCAGCTATGCCAATCGGGTGAGCACGCGGGCGCAGGTGGCCGAGCGGACGTTCAACCCCAAAAGCTACGTGATTACGGCCAGCGTTCCCGAATTTGCTGAGGTCGCCCCCGGTTTCGACGAAAATGTGCCCAGCCCAGCGGTGATTGAGGCCAACGGGGTCGAGCAGGTGTTCTTCACTACCCTTTCTCGCCAGTATCGGGACGACACGGTCGATCTGCTCCAGCACCACCACTGGGTGTTCCTCGCCCCCGACGCCGAGGGCTGGCGGCTCTCCCTGATGTTCTCCCGCATTGCCACCTATCCCGAAAACGAACCCCCAGCACCGCTCTATGAGAGCAGCGAGGGGGTCATTGGTCGGGGCATTCAGCTCTGGTTGCGGGACTGTCGAGCCGGGGCGATCGCCCCCCTGGAAACTGAATAGCGGCTAACGCAGCTTCAAAATCTGGGTGGTTACCGCCAGGCTCTCCTCATACAGTCCATCCCGGCCCCACCGCTGCAGCTGCTGGCTCATCAGCGCCTCAGCCCGCTGGTCCGACAGGGCAGACACCTGCTCGGTGCGGCAGGCCTGGGCGGTGCCGCCCGCCTCCATGCGCATACAGCCCGTGGTTTCTGAGCAGAGGATGGTGCAGCAGTCTGCATTCAGGTTGGTGGAGGTGACGCGGATGCCCACCAGGTCACCCAGAATTTCGCCCCAGTCGGCGGTGGGAATGGCCGCCAGCTCGGCTTCGACCGTCTTTCCGGCTGGCCCCTCAAACTTGATGTGCTTGAGGTCATAGTCGCCGCCCGTAAACTTGTACTCTACGGGTTGCCACTCCAGGCGGCTGGCGATCCAGCCGAGAAACAGCAGCGCCTGGGCCGCATTGCCCTTCTCGTAGTCAATGGCGATCTGGTCAACCTCCACCAGGGCGGCGCGGCGCTCAGGGGGGTCAAAGGCCGCCGCCGTTAGCTCCTGCCAGGGGGAGAGGCGATGCCAGTTGAGGTCGGCCACAAAGGTTTTGCGGTCAATCAGCTCCTGAATCTTAAGCAGTTCCGACTCGGCGTCGCTAAAGAAGCTGGAGTCAACCACGATGCAGTTGCAGCAGCCCGCCATTTTCTTAAACAGCTCCTGCTCGGGGTTGGGGGTTGCCTTCCACCAGACAAACTTGGGCAACTCCTGAATCATCAGGGAGGAGACCAGGTCAGCTACCCGCTCCAGGGCTTCCTTGGTGCCCCGCAGGGTGATGTATTCGCAACATACCAGGTTGCCGCCGCCGGTTTTCTGGACGGGGCAGTAGGCCGACACCTGGGCGGTGACGCCAGTGTCTTTCCCCAGCATGGGGCAGAGGGTGATGACGCGGCAGGGGTTTTGGGCGGCGATCGCGTCACTGATGCCAAATCCCCGAAAATCAGGGTTACGGAAGACGCGTTTTTCTACGGGCAGCTTGTCTACCTCTTCCCGCAGGCGGGCCAGGGTGGTGGCATCTACCCGCCCGGTAACCCGCAGGTCGTAGGCCATCTGAGCTTCCTGCACCGCTTCCCGCGTCTGGGAGCCATGCACCCCGTCGATCGCCCCGCTGTAAAACCCCAGCACCGCCAAAAGCTGCTGAAATTCTTCGGGTTCATAGACCACCATGCTAAACGTGGTGGCGCGGGTTGCCGCTGGGGCCACCTTGCCCCCACTCTGGCTCAGCCAGATTTTACTCAGCTCGGCCTCGATTTCGTCAATGGAAATGTCGGTAGGTTTTTGGAGTGTGACAAGTGGAGTAGTCATAGGTAATAGTGCGCGATGGGCAGTGAGCAACTAGCGGTTGATACAAGTGCGGTGAAGCTTCTCTTTTGAAGTTGACGAGATAAAGTTAGCGAGACTAAAGCCGCCGCCAGCGGCGATTATCCTGGTTGAGCAGCAATTCAGCTTCGACGGGGCCCCAACTCCCTGCCTCATAAAGGGGAATGGCGTCTGGTGGGGCCGGGGCATCCCACACCTGAAGAATGGGCGTCAGCACGCGCCAGGACTCTTCCACCTCATCGCCCCGCGTAAACAGCGTTTGATCGCCTAGCATACAGTCTACAAGCAGGCGGCTGTAGGCGTCGGTGTTGGCCTGGCCGAAGGCCGAATCGTAGCGGAAGTCCATATCCACCGTGCGGGTGCGCAGGGAACTGCCGGGGGTCTTCACCTCGAACCGCAGGGCGATGCCCTCATTGGGCTGGATGCGCATTGCCAAAACGTTCTGGTTGACCTGCTTGGCCGCCGATTGAAACATAATGTACGGCACTTCTTTAAAGTGGATGGCAATTTCCGTCACCTTTTTGGGCAGGCGCTTGCCGGTGCGCATGTAGATGGGCACCCCTTTCCAGCGCCAGTTGTCGATGTTGAGCTTCAGGGCGGCATAGGTGGGCGTGGTGGAGTTGGGGTCAGCTCCATCCTCTGAGCGGTAGGCGGGAGCTGCCTTCCCCTTCATCCAGCCCTCGGTGTACTGACCGCGAATGGCCGACTTGCTCAAATCCTCCAGGTCGGCCAGGTGGGTAGCTTGCAGGACTTTCACTTTTTCATTGCGAATGGAATCGGCGTCCAGGGAATTGGGCGGCTCCATGGCCACCAGGCAGAATAGCTGCATCAGGTGGTTCTGCACCATGTCCCGCAGTGCGCCGGAGGTTTCGTAGTATCCGGCCCGTCCCTCCAGCCCCACCGTCTCCGCCACGGTGATCTGGATGTGGTCCACAAACTGGCGATTCCACAAAGGTTCAAAAATGGCGTTGGCAAAGCGGAAAACCAGCAGGTTCTGCACCGTTTCCTTGCCCAGGTAGTGGTCGATCCGGTAAATCTGCTCCTCTGGGGCAATCTGCCGCACCACCCGGTTGAGCACCTGGGCGGAGGCCAGGTCGTGGCCAAAGGGTTTTTCGATCACCAGGCGCTGCTTGGCGGGATCGCTCAACATGCCCGCCGCCCCCAGTTGCTGGGTGGCTTCAGCGAAAAACCGCGGAGCCACCGACAGGTAGAAAACCCGGTTACCACGGGTGCCCCGCTGGTCGTCCAGTTCTCCCAGAAATGCCTTAAGTTTCTGGTAGCTCTCGGGCTGGTCGATGTTGCCTGAACAGTAGAACAGCCCCTTGGCGAAGTCATCCCACATCTCTTGGGAGCCGAGACCACCGCCAAACTCCTCTACCCCTTCCCGCATGTGGTCGCGGAAGAATTCATGGCTCCAGTCGCGGCGGGCCACACCCACGATGGTGAGTTCGGGGGGCAGCCGTCGCTCGCGGCGCATCTGGTAGAGGGCAGGCACCAGCTTGCGCTGGGTGAGGTCGCCGGATGCACCGAAGATGACCAGGATCTGGGGGGCAGGGATGCGGTCTTGCTGGAGTCCGATACGGAGGGGGTTTTCGACGAGGTTAAGCATAGGTAGGAGTTTGGCGGTGAACGGAAAAACTAGGGGCAGGATTTGGGTTTAACGGGATCAGGTGGGGGCCACTCGGCCCCATGGAGGTTTCTAGGATTTAGTGGTGGCGATCGCATCCTGGTCACGCCGCGCCCGATCGGTGATGTAGGACTCCACCAACTCCACGTCCTCCTGACTGCCGATGATCAGCGGCACCCGCTGATGCAGGTGGTCAGGGACGACGTCCATAATGGGCTGGGTGCCCGTGCTGGCTTTGCCGCTCGCCTGCTCGGCCAGGTAGGCCAGGGGAGCCGCTTCATACAGCAGCCGCAGCTTGCCTTCGGGCTTTTTCACGGTGCCTGGATAAAGGAAAACGCCGCCCTGGAACAAAATGCGGTGGAAGTCGCCCACCAGTGCGCCGCTGTAGCGGGCAGAGTAGCCCTCGTGACGGTGCATGTAGCGGATGTAGTCGCGAATGGACTCGTCCCACTGCCAGAAGTTGCCCTCGTTGACGCTGTAGACTGCGCCGTGGGCGGGAATTTTAATATTTTCGCTAGACAGGATGAACTCTCCCAGGCTGGGATCGAGGGTAAAGGCATGGACGCCCCTGCCCATGGAGTAGACCAGCATGGTGCTGGGGCCATAGAGGATGTAGCCCGCTGCGATTTGCTTCGACCCGTCCTGGAGCAAGTCCTGGGCTGAGCCATCCAGGTCTTCCCCCTCCTGGCGACGGATAGCGAAAATGGAGCCGACGTTCAGGTTGATGTCTACGTTGGAAGAACCGTCGATTGGGTCGTACAGCAGAGTGTAGCGACCAATAGGGCAGTTTTCGGGGATGTAGTAAGGCTTGTCCATCTCCTCCGACGCCAGACGGCAGACCAGCCCGCTCTGCTTGAGCACGGCGATAAAGACCTGGTTGGCAAAGATGTCCATGCGCTTAACTGACTCGCCCTGGACGTTGGTGCGTCCAGTAAAGCCCAAAGCATCTTCGATTAAATCGGCCCGCGACAGGCGACGGGCGATCATCTTGCCCGCCAGGGCGATGCGGTTCATCAGGGCACTGAGATCTTGAGCATCGGGCGAAAAACTTTGCAACTGCTGCAATACATGACGAGAGAGGGTCGTTGTATCGCGGTCTAAGGCAAGTTCGTAGTCGAGGTCAATCGTTTGCTCGACGTTGGCCATGTTCCCTCCTTCCCGTTGTAGAGACGGGGTTTGTGAAATCATCTTTTCGATAAAATCACTGTCCCCAGTTTTCTACCTCTCATGTTAGAGAGAAATCTTGAAAATCGATCTGAACTTTAGGCGAGCTTTAGACGAGCGCGTGGAGAAACTGACCCCTGTCAGGTTTTACCCATTGCGGCTGAGGGCGGTGATCATCGCCTGTTGACCCGCTGCCTGGTAGACGCTGTCCAGGTATTGGCGGATGGTTTGAGCGTCGTTGGGGGCGAGGGGGAGCTTACCGAGGATGTCGAGGGGCGTTTGTCCGGTGGCGGGAGTAATGACCACCAGGGAGGAGTCCAGGGGTTCCCGGTAGTGCCAGAAGGTTTCAGGCTGGAGGGAAATGTTCTGGCCAGACGAAGAAGCGGCTGAGGGGGCCTTGGCTGGCTGATGCGGAGGACTGATCGCGCCTGCTTCTCCCGCCTCTGCCACCTCTCCGGGGGATTCTCCTACGGACCCGCTTCGCTTCTGGCGCAGCGCTTCCAGGATTTGAGCGCGGGTGCGCCCCCGCAGTTGAAACAGCACGAAGGGATCTTCCCGGAAAAAGTCGCCGAGCTGGTAGTAAACGGCGGCAATGTGCTTGCAGGGATTTTTAGGATCGGGGCAGCTACAGCGGGAGTGGACGTCCCCCAGGGTGAAGGGAAACAGGCTGAGGCCGTTGGCAGTGAACACCTCCTCAATGGACTCGGGCATTTCTCCGGCCAGTAGCTTGGCTGAATACACCGCCTTTTGGGCCATTGTGTCAATGACAAAATCCCAGTCTTTGTTGCTGAACTGGTCAATGGCGATCGTGAGCTTATAGGGTTCAGGGGCCGTACCCTGGACCCTGGCGTGGACTTTGGCTCCTCGAAATTCCAGACTGAGGATATGGCCTTCGCGGGCGTAGATGCGGCCCCGCTCCAGCCGCTTTTTGAATCGGTAAGAGTTGAGCAGATCGATCCACCGCTGCACCCACCATTCCTGAATCATGGGGTCGTTGGCTGGGGCACTGGAAGTCATAGCGAACTCGTTAACTCAGGTTTTCTCTAAAATCTTTGCTGGATGTGGAGGAGGATGCCCTGGGCGATCGCCCGAGCAATAAGGCTTCGATACTCCTGCTGGGCCAACCGGGGGGCATCACTGGCTCCAGTGACAAACCCCGTCTCCACCAGCACCGCAGGCATGGAGGTGTTGCGAATCACATAGAAGCGGGCACGGCGCACCCCCCGGTCGGGGCCACCCGTGGCCTGGAGCAGGCTGTTCTGGATCTGGCGAGCCAGCGGCAGCCCCTGATCTGAATAGTAATAGGTTTCAATGCCATTGACATCGGGGCGGCTCATGCTGATGGCATTGGCGTGGATGCTGACAAACAGGTCGGCATCGGCCCGTTCGGCGACCTGCACGCGGGGTTCCAGGTCAATGGCGCGATCGGTGGTGCGGGTCATAACCACATAGATCCCTTGCTGCTGGAGGATTTGCGCCACCTCCAGGGAAATGGGCAGCACCACGTTCTTTTCCTGGAGGCCACCGATGCCCACGGCACCAGGGTCGCGACCACCATGTCCCGGATCGATCACCACCACCACCTGGCCATTCTGCACGCTGGGGAGGGGAACCGTTGCCCCCGGTGTGACACCGGGTAGGGCAGGGCCTGCCTGCTGAATGGGGAGGGCAATAAACGGCTGACCGGGCTGGTTAACCACCTGGCCAAGCTGTACCCCGGCGGCGGGCAGCAGGGAGACCACCACCTGGTTTAGCTCATTCTGGCTGAGACGAATTCGCAACAGTGGGCCACCATCGGGAAGCTGGGGATTGGCGATCGCCTCTCCCAGTCGCGCATTGGGAATCACGATTTGATAATCCGTAGTAGCCCGATCCCAGCCGCTGGTGACGTTGGTAAGGGGAGTATCCCCCCGAATGATGAGCTGACTACCGCTGGCGGCACTGGCCAGTTCCACACTCTGAATCACGGTGGGATTGGCGGGGGCAGGCGCTGCTGCAGCCGGGGCGGGGGTGGGCTGAGGGGCGGGTTGCTCCGCTGCTGCCGCCACAATGCCGCCCGTGGGCACCATGACAATGCCCCCCAGATTGCTCACGGTGGTTTGCCAGTCCTGCTCCTCGTCGGTAAGTTCCAGGGTGACGCGGGCAACCGGGGGCGAGGTGTCTTCCTGACTAAAGATCAGGCGATTGACGCCAAAGCGGTTGATGACTACCTCCGGCTGGGTGAGCTGGTCGGAGAGGGCGGTGTTTTCCAGATCGATGGAGAGACGGCGGCGATCGCGGCTCCGATCCACGTCAATTTCGGGGGCAGCGCCATTAGTTTGCAGGAACAACCCATCGGGCGTGATCCGCACTCCGTCCAGCCGGGTGGCGGCCCCTGGCACAATGGGAGCCGCATTGGCGGTGGAAATAGGTGGCGGCCCAGCGGCAACCGGATCCGCTGGCGTGTCTACCAATTCAGGGGTCGGGAGCTGCACCAGCCACTGGGTGGGGGTCGATCCCCGGACTTCAATTTGCTGAGGGTTGACCGTATATCCCGGATTCAGCTCAATCACCAGGCGGGTGGTCTGGGCGTCGAACTGGGCCACCCGAATTTCTCGAATCGCCCCGCCCACCACCTGGCTTGTGGCGGGTTGCCCCAGGGTCACCCCCGGCAGGTCGATGACAATGCGGGTGGGGTCAGCGATGAGCTGGGCACGGGGCCGCACCTCCTGGTCGGTGGTAAACACCAGACGATTTTCGCTGGGATTGAAGCGCCAAAACTGGAGCCTGGCCGCATCGACAGGGGTTGCCAGACACAACGCACTCACCATACCTAGAAAGCCGGGAAGTAGCCCACGAATTCTCACAATACCGCCTTCTCCTTGTGCGGGTTATTTGAAACAGCGTAGAGACGGGAAGCAGTCAGCGAAGGTCTCGCTGTTTCGGTTACATGGCTCGCGTCAGGTGAATGAGTCTCAAATGCCCATCCAAAAACTCTGATGAGTCTTTGGAGTTCAGAACCCCTGATGGGATTTTCGGGTAGGTTCTAGACGGCAACGATACCGTAAATCGGTACCGCTAGCCCAATACCGTAGCTCAATATACACTAGCAGGCGAGTTAGCTACTATTTCTACCACTTTTTTCTACGGACGATTGCCGAACCCCTGCCCCTGCTCTACGAGGAAATTGACTGTGACATCTCCTGACTCTATTCCGTCCCCCACATCCCTGGCCCGGACGCCTCTCAGTGCGCTGCATTTGCAACAGGGTGCCCGCATGGTGCCCTTTTCTGGCTGGGAAATGCCTCTGCAATATGCGGGCATTCGCCCTGAGCACGAAGCGGTGCGGCAACGGGTGGGCATGTTTGATATTTCCCACATGGGCAAGTTTCAGCTCTCCGGCAAAGACGTGTTGACCCAACTCCAGGCCCTGGTGCCGTCGGATCTGTCCCGTCTGGAGCCAGGGAAGGCCCAGTACACCGTGCTGCTCAACGAAAACGGCGGCATTATCGACGACCTGATTGTGTATGACCAGGGGCGCGATCGCCCCGCATCTGCATCAGCTACCGAACAGGTCACCCTCATCGTCAACGCTGCCACCACTGAGGGCGATCGCCAGTGGCTCGTTGACCACCTGGATACCCGCACCATCCAGTTCACCGACCTGTCCCGCAGCCATGGCCTGATTGCCCTCCAGGGGCCGGAAGCCGCCCAGGCGTTTCAGCCGTTTGTAGACATCGATCTGTCCCAAATAGGCCGGTTTGGGCACGCCGAAGTGCGAATTCTGGATCAGCACACTGGATTTGTGGCCCGCACCGGCTACACCGGGGAAGACGGCTTTGAGATCATGGTGCCCGCCGCTGGCTGTGAGGCCCTGTGGCGATCGCTCCAGGCTGCTGGCGTTACCCCCTGTGGCCTGGGGGCACGGGACACTTTACGGTTAGAAGCCGCTCTAGCCCTCTACGGGCAGGACATTGACGCCACTACGACGCCTCTGGAAGCTGGGTTGGGCTGGCTGGTGCATCTGGATCGGGTGGGGGATTTTGTGGGGCGATCAGTGCTGGAGCGGCAGAAACAGCAGGGGGTGCCCCGTAAGCTGGTGGGTCTCCAGATGCAGGGGCGCAATATTGCTCGCCATGATTATCCGGTGTTGCTGGGGGGCGATCGCGTCGGCATTGTCACCAGCGGTACCATGTCTCCTACCCTGGGCTATCCCGTTGCCCTGGCCTACGTTGCGGCGGATTATTCAAAGCCGGGCCAGGAGCTGGAGGTGGAGATTCGCGGCAAAACCTATCCGGCGACGGTGGTGAAAAAGCCGTTTTATCAAAGGCGATAGGTCAAAGGCGATAGACGCCAATGAAAAAATACATAAAAATAGCGAAGCGATAAGAGCTTCATGGACAGGCTCTTCCCCACACATCTTCCCCCTTTTACGTTACTGCGAGGTTAGCTATGGCGCTGGAATATCCAGATAATTTGAAGTACTACGACTCCCACGAATACGCCTTACTGAAGGGCAATACGGTCACTATCGGCATTACCGCCTTTGCCGTGGATGAGCTGGGCGACATCGTGTTTTTGGAACTCCCAGATGTGGGGGACACGGTGGACAAGGGCGACACCTTCGGCACGGTAGAGTCGGTTAAAGCCGTTGAAGAGCTGGTTTCCCCAGTGACGGGGGAAGTGGTGGCCCGCAACGATGCCCTGGTAGACTCCCCTGAAAATCTCACGGACGACCCCTATGAAGAGGGTTGGTTGATCAAAGTCAAAATTGAAGACCCTTCCGAGCTGGACGACGCCCTGTCCTCTGAGGAATACAGCAGTCGGGTGGAAGGCAAGGACAGCGAAGCAGAAGACCCCGAGGAGGATTAATAGCGGCTGCTACAGCCCAATCCGATTCCCTATTGCAGAATAGAAGAGTTACCAGGGGCATTCCAGATTTACTGGATGCTGTTTTTTATGGAAATCCGCCTATTCCAGGAAAACGGCGATCCCAGGGAAATGGCGTGCCTCTGCTCCCTTGCAGTTACGGGTATTGATCATCGGTAGACTATGCCATCTGACTCCTTCTTTTCTCTCTCCCAGGCCGATACCGTTTCCTCGGCTAAGGCGTTCAGCTCCTCGCCTGAATCCACCTCCTCCAAGCAAAATGGTTCCTACGATGGCGAGTCCGCCTTTGGGAATGGTTCGACAGCGGCGGTGCCTTCTGGGGGCGATCGCTTCGAATCGCGCCACATCGGCCCCACTCCTACCGACATTCAGGAGATGCTGGCTGACCTGGGCTACGACAGCCTGGATGCCCTGACGGAGGACGCCATTCCCGCCAGTATTCGACTGCGGCGGCCCCTGAAGCTGCGCCAGGGGCGGGATGAAACCAGCCTGCTGGCAGAACTGCGGGCGATCGCCACCAAAAATCAAATCTTCCGCTCTTTCATTGGCATGGGCTACGCCAACTGCATCACCCCGCCGGTCATCCAGCGCAATATTCTGGAAAATCCCGGCTGGTACACCCAATACACCCCCTACCAGCCCGAGATCGCCCAGGGGCGGCTGGAGGCGCTGCTCAACTTCCAGACGATGATCACCGACCTGACAGGGATGGAGGTAGCCAACGCCTCCATGCTGGACGAGGGCACCGCCGCCGCCGAAGCCATGACCCTCAGCTACGGCCAGCACAAGGGCAAGGCCGAAGCCTTCTTCGTCTCCAGCGCCTGCCATCCCCAGACCATCGACGTGGTGCAAACCCGCGCCCTGCCCCTGGGCATCGAGGTAATCGTAGGCGACCACCGCACCTTTGACTTCGCCAAATCTCCCGTTTTTGGCGCTTTGCTCCAGTATCCGGCGACGGACGGGGCCATTTACGACTATCGGGACTTTATCGAACAGGCCCACGCCGCTGGCGCGATGGTGACTGTGGCCGCCGACCTGCTGGCCCTCACCCTGCTGACGCCCCCCGGCGAATTTGGGGCCGACATCGTGGTGGGCAATACCCAGCGGTTTGGCGTGCCCCTGGGCTACGGCGGTCCCCATGCCGCCTACTTTGCGACCCGTATGGACTTGCGCCGCCAGCTCCCCGGTCGGCTGGTGGGGGTTTCCAAAGACGCCAGCGGTCAGCCCGCCCTGCGCCTCGCCCTGCAAACCCGCGAGCAGCATATCCGCCGCGACAAGGCCACCAGCAATATCTGCACGGCCCAGGTGCTGCTGGCGGTGATGGCCAGCATGTATGCCGTCTACCACGGCCCGGAGGGACTGCGCCGCATCGCCACCCGTATCCATCAGCAAACCTGTACCCTGGCGACGGGCATCAAGTCCCTGGGTTACTCCCTGGGCGGTGAACCCTTCTTTGACACCCTGCGGGTAGAGACGGGGTCGGAAACGGGGGCAATTTTGGAGCGGGCGATCGCCCACCGCCTCAACCTGCGCCCCATGGACGACACCACCATCGGCATCTCCCTGGACGAAACGACTACAGAGGAAGACCTGCTGGGCCTGCTGCAAATCTTCTCCGGCAGCCAGCCCGTCACCCTACCGTCGGCAAACAGAGGCGACCTGAATCTGCCCCACCCCCGCACCACCCCCTTCCTCACCCACCCGGTCTTCAATCGCTACCACTCGGAAACGGAGCTGCTGCGCTACATGCACCGCCTCCAGGCCAAGGATCTCTCCCTGACCACGGCCATGATTCCCCTCGGCTCCTGCACCATGAAGCTGAACGCCACCGCCGAGATGCTGCCCGTCACCTGGCCGGAGTTTGCCCAGATCCACCCCTTCGCGCCCCTAGAGCAAACCCAGGGCTACCAGATCCTCTTCCGCCAACTGGAGGAAATGCTGGCGGAGATTACCGGGTTTAACGGCATCTCCCTCCAGCCCAACGCCGGTTCCCAGGGGGAATACACCGGACTGCTGGTGATTCGCCAGTACCACCAGAGTCGGGGCGATCGCCAGCGCACCGTCTGCCTCATCCCCGAATCAGCCCACGGCACCAACCCCGCTAGTGCGGTGATGGCGGGCATGAAGGTGGTGGGGGTGAAGTGCGATCGCGACGGCAACATTGACCTGGCGGATCTCAAGGCCAAGGCCGAGAAACAGGGCGATCGCCTCGCTGCTTTGATGGTCACCTACCCCTCCACCCACGGCGTCTTCGAAACCGCCATCGGCGAAATCTGCGACGTCATCCACGCCCACGGCGGCCAGGTCTATATGGACGGAGCCAACATGAACGCCCAGGTGGGTCTCTGCCGTCCGGCGGACTTTGGCGCAGACGTGTGCCACCTCAACCTGCACAAAACCTTCTGCATCCCCCACGGCGGCGGCGGGCCGGGGATGGGGCCGATTGGGGTGAAGGCCCATCTGGTGCCGTTTCTGCCGGGGCATGTGGTGGTGAATCTGGACCGGGCGATCGCCACCCAGGACGGCATCGACGCCGACTTTGCCATTACCCCCCACGCCGAGCGGCTGACCCCCTACCAGTCCACCCAGCGCATTGGCGCAGTGGCCTCCGCCCCCTGGGGCAGCAGCAGCATCCTACCCATCTCCTGGATGTATATCGCCCTGATGGGGGCTGGTGGCCTGACCCGCGCCACCCAGGTGGCCATCCTCAACGCCAACTACATCGCCAAGCGGCTGGAGGGGAGCTTCGACATCCTCTACACCGGTAAGAACGGCCTGGTGGCCCATGAGTGCATCCTGGACACCCGCCCCTTCAAAAAGTCCGCAGGCATTGAGGTGAGCGACATCGCCAAGCGGCTGATCGACTACGGCTTCCACCCACCCACCATGTCCTGGCCGGTGATCGGCACCATGATGGTGGAACCGACGGAAAGCGAATCCCGCCAGGAATTGGACCGCTTCTGCGACGCCCTGATCGCCATCCGGGAGGAAATTCGCGAGATTGAGACGGGGCAGGCCAACCCCGAAAACAATCTGCTGAAGCATGCCCCCCATACGGCGACGCGGCTGATCAGCGACACCTGGGATCGTCCCTACTCCCGCGAGCGGGCCGCCTATCCCTCAGCCTGGACCCGTGCCCACAAGTTCTGGCCTGCGGTGGAGCGGGTGGACGATGCCTATGGCGATCGCAACCTCGTCTGTTCCTGCCTCCCGGTGGATGCCTATGAGGAATAACCGCTGTTAGAACCAAGAAAACTTGCAGGGCAGAGAATCAAAGGCTAAGCGTTTATGACTACTTGGTGGGAAGAGACCTTTCCAGCAGGGCGGCAGACCCTGTCTATTCAGGACGAAGGTGGGCGACGGGTGGCGATCGCCTATGGCGAAATCGGCTCCGGGCCGCCCCTGGTGCTGGTGCACGGCATCGGCGTCTGGAGCTACTGCTGGCGGCGCGTGGTCGTCCCCCTGTCCCACCATTTCCGCGTCATCTGCTTTGATGCGGTGGGGTCGGGCTTCTCCGAAAAGCCGCTCTATCCCCTGACCCTGGGCCATCAGGTGGGGGAGCTGGCGGCGGTGATTGATGCCCTGTGCGATCGCCCCCCCATCCTGGTGGCTGAATCCCTGGGGGCGCTGACCAGTCTGGGGCTGGCCATTGAGTCCCCGGAGCGGGTGGAGCGGCTGGTGCTGATCAATGTGCCCGTCTTCCCCAAACGCCTGCCCAGCCAGGGAATGCGGGTGCTGGCCGCCATCCCCCAACCCCTGGTCGAATGGGTGGACGAGCAGCGGCTGTTCAAGCAGTTCGCGCCGCTGGTGTATGAGCTGTCGAAACGCGCCCGCCACGAGGTGGTGGTGAACCCCAACGAGATTAAGGAAGACGAAATCCGCCAGGCCACCTACCCCTACATCGAGCTGCCGGGCACTCTCAGCAAATTTTCCGAGGATTTGAAACTGGCCTTCCACGAAATTGAAAACCTGTTGAACGGCAGGCCCAGCCGCATCCAGCAGATCCAGCAGGCGTTGCCAGGGCTGACCTGTCCGACGCTGATTCTTTGGGGCGATCGCGACCAATGGTTTCCCCCAGAGGACGGCATCGAACTCCACCGCCACCTGCCCAACGCCACCCTGAAAATCCTACCCAACTGTGGCCACCAGGCTTCGGTGGAGGGTTCTGCTGGAGTGGTTCGGGCCATCCTGGAATACCTGGAGCTAACCGAATCAACGACGGTAGAGGCCCAGGGAGCGGTTCACCCCTGATAACGACACCACAGGTAGACGACAGATCCTTCCTTATTCTTTAGGCTGGAAATAGCAATACGATCGGAAATATTGGAGCCTGGAAACACGGATTAGAAATTCCGATATAACCCGGCATCAACCCGTTGTGGGCCTGTAGGGGCCAAGCATTCGCAGATATCTTCATATCATTGATTCCCAGAGGTCTATACCGAATGCTTGGCCCTCCAAGGGTGTCGAATCCACCTAATTCCGATTCCCTGAGAGAGAGACCGAATGGAATTGAAACCTTACGAAGGGCAAGGTGCATCAACTGAGTTAGACCGCCCCCAAGACGACCACAGCAATCACCAGGGCAATAGTCATCAAGGGAAAGAGATTACCTCCCGCATTTCGCCCTGGCTAGCACGACTGGCTTACCCACTGGGTAGCCGCTTCGTGTTGCCGAACTATTTCGGCAAGATTGAAATTACCGGCGAGGAAAATTTACCGAAGCAGGGAGCCGTCGTTTTCGCCCCCACCCACCGCTCCCGCTGGGACGCACTGATCGTCCCATTCACTGCCGGACGTCGTACCACCGGACGCGACCTGAGATTTATGGTCACCGCAGATGAAATGAAGGGCATCCAGGGCTGGCTCATCCGCCGCCTGGGAGGCTTTCCGGTAAACACCCGCCATCCCAGTGCCGCCAGCCTCCGTCACGGCATCGAACTGCTGGAGGAGGAAGAAGCGCTGGTCATCTTCCCGGAAGGCAATATCTTCCGCCAGGAGCACATCCAGCCCCTCAAGCCCGGTATCGCCCGTTTGGCCCTGCACGCCGAACTCAATCAGCCCGGACTGGGAGTCTGCATTGTCCCGATTAGCATCCACTACAGCGATCCCATACCCCACTGGGGTACCGATGTGGACGTGCGAATCGGCAAACCCCTCAAGGTGGGACGCTACTGCACCCAACCGCTGAAGAACTGCGCTCAGCAGCTGCGCTCTGACCTGGAAAACGCCCTCAAGCGGCTGCATCCCAGTGAGGTCTGCACACAGGGAGGGTAGACGGATTATCCGCAGATTTCGCAGATGGGCGCAGATAGGAAGTCATTCATCTGCGAAATCTGCGTAATCTGCGGACATACCAGGCATTGTCAGCCGCACAGGCACGAACATTTCTAGAAATTATCTCCGCTGAGGCTTTGGGCGATCGCCCGTCCCGCTATCCACCCCGTCGTCCAGGCACTCTGGAAATTAAAGCCACCCGTCACCCCGTCGATGTCCAGCACTTCGCCTGCAAAGTAGAGACCGGGGCAGCGGCGGCTTTCCATCGTCTTGAAGTCCACCTCTTTCAGGCGCACGCCGCCGCAGGTAACAAACTCCTCCTTAAATACGCCCTTGCCCGCCAGCTCGAACTGCCCCTGGGTAAGTTCCTGCACGAGATGGTGCAGCCCCTGCTTGGTCAAGTGCGCCCAGCGGGTGTCGTCCGCTATCCCGGCCCGCTGCACCAGGTACTGCCACAGACGACGCGGTAGCTCGAATGGACAGTGGGAGGCGATCGCCCGCCGCGCCTGTTCCTCCTTTGCCTGCTGTAAAATCTGGCGGACAGTTTCTGGAGTCTGACCCGATAGCCAGTTAATCTGCACCTGCGCCCGATAGCCGCAGTCGTGGAGCAGCCGTGCCCCCCAAGCCGATAGCTTCAGCACCGCTGGCCCGCTCAGCCCCCAGTGGGTGATCAACAGCGGCCCACTTTGCTGGAGCGGCTTGTGGTCGGGAACCCGCAGCGTCACCTGGGCAGATTCCACAGCCACCCCCGCCAGCTCATGTAGGGACGGCTCCGGTACCTGGAAGGTGAACAGGGAGGGGACGGGCGGCTCGATCTGATGCCCCAGGGATTGGGCTAACTGGTAGCCCCTGGGGTTGCTGCCCGTGGCCAGCAGCAGGCGATCGCCCCTGATCCCCTCCCCCGACTTGAGGCTGAGCCGAAATCCCTGAGAAGATCTCTCCACCGACTGCACTGCCACCCCCAGCCGCAGCTCCACCCCCGCCTGCTGAGCCGCCTCCATCAGCCCCCGCACGATGGTTTCCGACTGGTCAGAGATGGGAAACATGCGCCCGTCTGCTTCGGTTTTCAGACGAATGTGGCGATCGCCAAACCAGGCAACGGTGTCGCGGGGCTGAAACCGGGTAAACGCTCCCCGCAGCGCCCGTCCGCCCCTGGGATAATGCTGCACCAGTTGGGCCGGGTCGAAGCAGGCGTGGGTAACGTTACACCGCCCCCCGCCGGAAATTCTCACCTTTGTCAGGGGCGTGCGGCTGGCCTCCAGCAGCATGACTCGGATCTGGGGAGCGGCCTGGGCACAGGCGATCGCCCCAAAAAAGCCCGCCGCACCGCCGCCAATTACTACCACTTCCACTCAGGCTATCTCCTTGTATGCTTATTTCAGCAGAATGGGGCATACTGTCGGTAGCACCCAGCTTGGCTTGATTCGGTTTTAGCCATAACCCCCAGGGCTACCAATGTTGAGCGTGTAAAGAGAAAGAGCAAGATGTCTGACGAAAAGTTGAAGCCCGCGAGCGATCGCGATGTCAGTGTATACATGCCCTACTACCAGGGCCGCAAACGCAGTGCGCTCCCCTATGCCATCAGCCTCTATCAACGGGGTAACCTGGAGGGCAAGCGCACCATCGAAGGCGGCGAGAGCATCCCCTTTGTGGCCACCTGGCACGTCTCCTCACTGCCCGCTGACCTCACCCGCTGCCGCCTCCAGTTTGATGGCAATGCGGAGCTGAGTTACGAGGTAACGCTGGCAAACTTTGAGTTTGTGGATTACCTGATCGACGTGCTGTTCAACATGAAGGCGGCTAAGCTGACAGACTTCTCCCAGGCTTTTTACCGCAAGCTGCTGCGATATGACGATTGAGAACATTTTGGATTTTAAGTAGGTCAGCACAATTAAATTCATGTTAGAGAACCGAAGGAGCGCCCCGGTTCTCTAACCTTCGGTTTTCAATGCAGTTCTACTTAGATTGCGGATTTTGAATTGGGGCAGGTGTAGGGGCGAAGCATTCGGCTGAAACCTCTTGAGAAATTCCAAAACGTCCCTACTAAATGCTTCGCCCCTACCAATATGCGTTCATTGCGTCGCCCCCGTAAATCGGGTCTATCCGGCGATGCGCAATAGCTCCACGTCGAAAATCAGGGTAGCGTTCGGGGGAATTACTCCGCCTGCGCCCCGTGCGCCGTAGCCCAGTTCTGGTGGAATAATGAGCTGGCGGCGACCGCCCACCTTCATGGTGGCGATGCCCTCATCCCAGCCGCGAATCACCCGCCCTGCGCCTAAGCGGAAGGAGAAAGGCTGGTTGCGATCGCGCGAGCTATCAAACTTCGTGCCATCCTCCAGGGTGCCCGTGTAATGAACAAATACGGTTTGTCCCGACCGGGGAGTCGCTCCGTCTCCTTCCACCAGATCGATATACTGCAATCCTGATGGCGTGGTCACCACCTCAGGGGATTCCGAACTGGCGGGATTCGTATCATCAGGGCCAGTCGCCTGGGCGAGGGTCAATTCGGGGGTGGGGTCGGGGTTTGTCATGGGGGAATTGGGTTGAGTCATCCACTGGGCCAGGGGCGAGGGGGTGGGTTGCGTAATGGCGGGCTGTTCGGGCTGCTCAGCGGCGATCGCCTCGCCCCGATTGGTAAACTGCGCCACCACCAGCACCAGCACACAGACCACCATCACAGCCACACTAATCAAAATCTCTCGCATAAAATTCACCCTCTAAACTCTTCAATCTTCTGCCTTCTACCGTAACTGCTCAGGCTGCCCTCACCCTAAATCCCTCTCCCTGGGGAGAGGGACTTCGATCCGGTTCCCCTTCTCCCTGGGGAGAAGGGGCTAGGGGATGAGGGCAGTTCAGGCTCCAGGTCAAGCCTGAGTGGAGCGCTAGCGAAACCCAACGCAACTCTCGCTGGTGTTGGGTTTCGCTTCGCTCAACGCCAACCTACATTAAAACTTTTATCCGTCAATCAGCTTCTGCCTTCTGCCTTCTGCCTTCTGCCTTCTGCCTTCTGCCTTCCACCTTCTGCCTTCTATCGCCACAGGCGATTTTCCAGATCCCGAATCTGCCGCTCCAGGCGATCGAGGCGGCCCCGCAGTTCGTCCATTTCGTTCTGGCGCGGTACCCCCAGGTCCTGAAGGACGTTGCGCATCTGGCGCTGCATTTGTGCCTCAAAATTGGTCTGCTCTGAGCGCATCTGCTGCATCAGGTCATCGATAAAGCCTTTGGCCTGCTCCGAGTCGAGCTTCCCATCGCGAACCCACTGGTCACTCACCTCACGGAGCTTTTCAGCCACGAGGGAGGTGGTGCCGATCCCAATCATGAGTATTTGTTTGATGAAGTTATTGCTGTCCATTCTGCGTTCCTATTTGGTTTCAGCGGGGTGGAGGCGGCTCCGGGTCACTGACACAAAGATACCGATGGGCACCCATGGCAGTCACAGCTTTATTGTTACAGGACTTGGGCCTGGACGTGTGCGGTCTTGCAGAAATTCGCTGCTGCTATCCTCCGGTTGCCCCTGCGATCGCCCCCTGTCTATGGTACAAATTTGAAGTTGAATGGGGTCTGTCCCAGGAGCGCAAGCATATGGTTGTGGAGTGGCTACGGTTTCGAGTGGATGAGCCTCTGCGGGATCAGTTCGTCCGAGAGGATGAGGCCATCTGGACGGCAGTTTTATCCCGCTACTCCGGCTTTTTGAAGAAGGAAGTCTGGATCAGCGCTGACAATCTGGAAGAAATTATCGCGGTCATCCATTGGGAGACCTATGAACTGTGGCAGTCCATCCCACAGAACGTTTTGGACGAAACCGAAGCGGCCTTTCAGGCAGCGATGGGGGAAGGCACCTATGAGCTGCTGGAAGGGAAGAAATACCAGGTCCGCAAAGTTACCCAGGGCTAGGCGCTGTCCCGGCTCTTTATTGAGCAAACGCCACCTGCGGCTTTGCTAGAGTGAACGAGAGGCCGTCTGTAACTGCGATGGCTGAGAAGTCCACGCCTGCGTTGCCCCGGACGGGCACGTTTCACCCGACCCATGCCAGAATGTCCCCGTTGCCACCAACCCATTGATCCCCAGGCGATCGCCTGCCCCACCTGCCAAAACCCGCTGAAGGCGTTTGGGCATCCCGGCATTCCCCTGCACCAGGCCACTGGGGACGATTACCTGTGCACCTCCTGCACCTACCACGCAGACGATACCTGCAATTTTCCCCAGCGGCCCTACGCCAGGCAGTGTACGCTTTACCACAACCCGGCCCTGCAGGAGACCCCGGTCGTTCAACCTCGCTCACCAGGGATGGCGATCGCCCGCTGGCTGCGGCGCAACACGACTCTGCTGCTGTTTCTGGGGTTAATTGTAATCAGCGTGGCGATCGTGCTGACGGGAGGCTAGGACGCGCACAAAATTTAACCTTCCCCCTGGGAGAGGGTGAGGGCCAACTGCTCTAACTCAGCATCAGATGCCTGGACGGCCTGGGGGTCGGGGCGATTGGAGTTTCCTCCGGCGGAGAGCATGGCTTCAAATGAAGGCGTTTCTTGACGGTAAGTGGCCAGGTCAAACCAGAAGGTGGTGCCCACTCCCACTTCACTGATCAGGTGAACCGAGCTGTAGTGTTTCTCGATGATATTGCGCACGATCGAGAGTCCCAGCCCCGTGCCCTCCAGGGTGTGGACGCGATTTTCCACCCGGAAGAAGCGATCGAAAATGGCTTCCTGGTCTTCCGGGGCAATGCCAATGCCGGTGTCAGAAATTTCCACCCGCACGTAGTTGGGCAGCACGGGGGCCAGGTTGGGTTCCACCGCATAGGCCCGAATCGCCACCCGACCACCGGGCTTGGTGAACTTCAGGGCGTTGCCCACCAGGTTGGCAAACACCTGGAGGAGCAGGTCGTAATTGCCCAAAACTGGCGGCAAATTGGGTTCAATGTCCTGAAGCAGCTCGATGCCCTTATCTCGCGCGTTGAGCTGGTAGGTGCGCAGGGTCTGCTCCACCGGCTGGGTCAGCTCCACCGCCTCAAAGCGGTAGCGCTTATTGGACTCCAGGCGCGACAGGTCGAGGACATCGTTGACCAGGCGGGTGAGGCGATCGGTCTCGCGGTTGGCCGTATCCAGAAATTCGCGCCGCTCCTCTTCAGTGAGGTCTTCTCCGTAGTCGTGCAGGGTTTCGATGAAGGATTTGATGTTGAACAGGGGCGTGCGCAGCTCGTGGGAGACGTTGCTGATGAACTGGCTTTTGGCCTCGTTGAGTTCCACTTCGCGGGTGATGTCCTGCACGGTAATGGCAATGCCCTTGAGGTTTTCCCGCGACTGATCGAGGACGGTGGTGAGCAAAACGCGGATGGTGCGGCGGTTAGACTCCTGGGTAGTGAGGCGGAATTCCATGGCTTCGCGATCGCGCACCAAATCGCCATGAAACTTGTGGGTAGCAATTTGATAGAGCGGACGGGTCAGTTCGGGCTTAATGGCATCGGGCAGGTGGTGCAGAATGTGGGAGCCGATCACGGCGTCGCCATTGTCCCAGCCCAGGATGCGGCGGGCGGTGGGGTTGACCAGCACCACGTTCATATCCGCATCCAGCAGCACGGCCCCATCGGCGATCGTCGAAACCAGGGTTTCCAGCTTGGCCTTTTCGGCGGTCAGTTCTTCGATATTTTGCTCTTCGTAGCGCTCCAGCCGCTCCGCCATTTCGTTGAAGTTGAGAATCAGTTCCCCCAGCTCGCCCCCCAGGGGCAGGTCGATGCGCTGCTTGAAGTTTCCGGCGGCAATGTTTTTGACGCCCACCAGCAGTTCTTTAATCGGCTTGGTAATCGTCAGAGCATTGAAGACCGCCCCCAGGATGACCATCACCCAGATGGAGACAAAAACGGCGATCGTCACATCGCGGGTGAGGTGGGAAGAGGCCACCACCGTGGGGTTGGGATTGATGCCGATGGCCACCACGCCAAGGTAGCGCTCATTGTAGATGAGGGGGACGAATACATCGGTAACCTCGCCATCTGGGGTTTGATGCTGGCGCACCATGGGCTGCTCCTCCTCGCGGGAAAAGCTTTCTGGGAGCTGAATGCGCCGTCGAATGGTGAGGGAACTCTGCACCTCTGACTCGGAAAAGGGAATGCCAAAGAAAATGCTGCCGTCTTCGTCGGCATAGAGCATATAGCGAATGCTGGAGGTGCTGCTGTAAAAACGCTGGGAGAAGCGGGCCAGCTCGCTCCGGTTGTCTTCGCTCACCAGGGGCGCAACGTTGGCCGACAGCAGCAGCCCCAGGTCGCGCCCAAAGCGGGTGTCGTTAAGGCGGGCGTCTTGCTGAATCATGTTGACCGCCCAGAAGGTGAGACCGCTCATCAGCAGCGACACCACCAGGGTGGCCGCCGCCATCAGCCGGGTCTGGAGGGTAAACTCCGACCACCAGCGGGCGATAATTGCTCTGATCTGGTTGAGAAACGCTAGCAAGACAGGCTCGGTTCCTTGGGTAGTTGACTCAATAAGTAGGTCAGCACGGTTTTCTAACCTTCGTTTTTCAATGCAGTTCTACTTACCGGATTTGATACTGTATCTTCGATTTTACTGCGAGGTGAAGTTAGGGCAACGAAGATGGGCCAGCATTCATCGATTTGACGCCTGCAGCACCCGGTAGCCAATGTCTCGACGGTAATACATCCCCTCAAACTGAATGCAGTCGATCGCCTGGTAGGCATGGGCGATCGCCCCGGCAAACGTTTCCCCCAGGGCTGTCACCCCCAGGACCCGCCCGCCATCGGTGACTAGCTGCTGCTGACGGAGTTGGGTCCCCGCGTGGAACACAATTGCCCCCGTTGCCTCCGCTGCCCCAATCCCGGAGATGGGCAGCCCTTTATCATACCGATCGGGGTAGCCCCCGGAGGCCAGCACCACGCAGGCAGCGGCTCCCTCTTTCCAGTCGACGGGGGGCAGTTGGGCCAGTTTTTGCTGGGTGCAGGCCAGCAGCAAATTTTCCAGGGGCATATTCAGCAGGGGCAGCACGGCCTGGGTTTCGGGGTCGCCAAAGCGGCAGTTAAACTCAATCACCATGGGGTCTCCGGCGGGGGTGATCATCAACCCGGCATAGAGCACGCCCCGATAGTCGATGCCCCGCCGCTGCAGTTCGGCGATCGCCGGTTCCAAAATCTCTGCCTGAATACGCTCCATCAGGGCGGCTGAAATCACCGGTGTGGGGGCATAGGCTCCCATTCCCCCCGTATTCGCCCCCGTATCCCCTTCGCCAATGGGCTTGTGATCCTGGGCGGGCAGCAGGGGCCGGATGGTGAGGCCATCGGTAATGGCCAGCACGGATGCCTCCTGCCCCGTGAGGTAGTCTTCGATGACGAGGCGATCGCCCGCTGCCCCAAACCGACCACCGAAGGCATCATCGATCGCCGCCATCGCTTCCTCCAGGGTTTGGGCGACGGTCACGCCCTTGCCTGCGGCTAGCCCATCGGCCTTGACCACAATCGGGACGCCCCTGGACTGGACATAGGCTCTGGCCGCCGCCGCCTCAGTAAACACCGCCGCCGCCGCCGTAGGGATGCGGGCTTTTTCCATCAGATCCTTAGCCCAGGCTTTGCTGGACTCGATTTGGGCACCTGCCTGGGTTGGCCCAAACACCACCAGCCCTTTGGCCTGTAAATAGTCGGTAATGCCCGCCGCCAGCGGTGCTTCTGGGCCAACCACGATCAAAGAGGCATTGTTGACCAGGGCCACCCGCTCGATGCCCTCAAAGTCATGCACGCCCATGGCAATGTTGCGGCACTTTTTAAGGCCAGCGGTGCCGCCGTTGCCAGGGACGCAAAAAATCTCCCGCACGGTCTCCGATTGGGCCAGTTTCCAGGCGATGGCGTGTTCTCGCCCGCCGTTTCCCACAACTAATACTTTCACGCTGTTTCCCGTCTCATGCTATTTCTCGCTCATCCATTCTCGGGCAATTTGTCGCCGAGGCTACACAGGGCGCTCTTCTGTATCGCAGAGAGACAATCTTGTCATAATCTTGACAGCAAACAATAGTTTGTCAATCCAGGCGAATTTAGGCTGGATTTGGGGTAAATCTCGGGTAGGGGCGATCGCCCCAGTCCGGTAAGCCCTAACTCGCCCCGATCATCTCCATCCAGACGCCGCTGCTGTCCCTGGGGTTGCCCCGTTTGACCGGATTCTCGGCATAATCGACAGTAGACGATGGTACACAGCCTTCACCAGAACCGTAGACTTGCGATCACCAACCCAGAGGCCCCGTGAAAGAATCTTGCCGTGCTCAACTCTCCGTCTCTCCTGTTGCTGGTGCTGCCCTGTCACGCCAGAGAGGCTGGCGCTGGTGGCTTGCTACCCCATTTATGCCACAGTCCGGTCAACGTTGGGGCGATCGCCCGTCCTACCGCATGGCTCTCCTGCTGCTGATGGGCCTGGGCCTCTGGGGCGGCAGCGTTTCCCCGGCCCTGGCCCAGCGCAATCCGGCGGCTCCCAACCCCCTGGAGGTGGATGAGACCGACCCCCTGCTGCCCGACCTGGTGGTGGATCGTCCCCTCAGCCCTCAAGAGCGACGGGTGCTGACGGCGGCCATCGAAGAACTGCGGCTCCAGGCGGAAACAAGGTTTAACGAAGGGGATGTGCCGGGAGCCTTTGACATCTGGATTCGGGAGCTGCGGTTGCGGCGGGTGCTGGGCACCGAAGAAGAGGTGGCGGCCCTCAGTCGGGTAGGGGAGGTGGCCTGGAAAGAAACCCAAACCACTGAGGTACGGCTGATTACCGAACGTCTCTTCGAGATCGAGCAGGAAGTGCAGGCCCAGACACCGCCAGACTACGACCTGCTGCTGCAAATTGCCCAGGCTTATCAAAAACTGCGCGATCGCAACCGAGCCGTAGCCCTGTATGACCAGATTCTGATCCAGGCGCAGCAGACAGGCGATCAAGCCACCCAGGATCAAACCCTGCGGGCGCTGGGGGAAATGCACCTGATCTGGTTCGACTATCCCCAGGCGGCGGCGGCTTATCGGCAGCTACTGGAGCGGGTGCGATCGCAGGGAGACCGGATTACCGAAATCGATGTGCTGGAGCGGCTGGCCTTTATCTATGACGGTGGTAATGAACCCGCAGAGGCGATCGCCGTCCGCAATGACCTGATCGTCCTTTACCGCGAAGTTCCTGATCTGAGGCCGATTCCGGCTTTGAAGATCGCGATCGCCGACGACTACCTGGAGCTGGGCCGCCCTGACCTGGCGGCTCCCAATTACCAGGAGGCGTTTGCCGTCGCCCGCACGGTACAGTTTTACGGCTATGCCGCCGACGCCCTGCGCAAGCTGGCGGAACTCTACATCTCTTTGGAGCGGCAGGACGACGCCCTGGTGGTCTATCAACTGCTGCTGGATGTGGAGGTGCAGTCCTACAACTACTATGGCATGATGAATGCCTACGACTGGATCGGCCAGATCCATCGCAACCGGGGCGCAACCACCCAGGCCGCCAATGCCTTCCAGCAGGGGCTAGACCTGGCCCAGCAGCTCAACTACCGGATAGACTATTTCACCCAGCAGCTTCAGGCCCTTGGGCAGTAGAAAATTTGGCAAAAATAGGCAAAAAAAAGTCCGGCTCTCCACCGGACGAGCACTCATTGCAATGAAGCAATTCCTTCCCCACTGTTTCACAACGCGAGCGAGGGGAGAGCCTTGCCCAAAGATTCGTCATGAAACGTACCGTTCTGTTACATGGTGATCACCCGATCGCCTATTCACCGGGCAGCCGCACCAGCATCACCGGGCAGGGGGCATACACCCGCACATAGTCCGAGAGGGACTGGCCCAGAAGCCGATCCAGGTCGGGCAGCCCCCTGGCGATCGACGGTCGGCCCTCCGGTGAACCCATTACCAGCAGGTCTACATCCTGATCTTCTGCCAGGGCGCAGATACGGGCACCGGGCTTGCCCGATGGCGCTTCGCAGCGATACTTCAGGCCCATGCGCCGGGCCTCGGCCACGGCAGGTGCCAGCACCGGGTCAGACTCTGGATTGTCGGTGGGTGCATCAGGAATGGACTTCAGGTCAGTGTTGACGTGCACCAGGATCAGTTCGCTATTTTTGATGTCTTTAACGATGGCAGTTGCCAGCTGGAAAGCTTGCTGGGCCGATTCGGAGCGATCTATCGTCACCAGCACTTTGCGAATCTTTTTGACGTAAATGTCGTCTTTGACCAGCAGCATGGGCCGGGAGGCGAGCTGGAACACATACTGACTGACCGAGTTCTCCAGAATCGACTGGAGCCGCTTCAACCCCCGCGACCCCATGATGATCAGGTTGGCGTCGGTTTCTTCGGCAACGCGGCAAACCACGTCTTTGGGGTCGCCCTCCCGCAGCATGGCGGATGATCGATCGGGGTCGAGCTGGAGAGACTGCATGGCTCGCGCCAGGGTTTTGCCCCCTTCTTCCCATTTGCTGGTCATGGCTTCGGCGGTAACCTGGGGAGGCACCACATGCAGCACGGTGACCAACGCCCGCTGAAACAGGGGAATATCCATTAAAAATTTGAGCATTGCTTCTGACTGCCCGGTGCCGGAATCAGCCAGCAAGATTTTGTCCATGTTAATCATATTTCTTGCCCCTTGGTGACTTACTGCTAAGTCAATGCCTGCTAGAGGTTGTTATCGATTGGCATCATACCGCCGAAACAGCCCCCAGAGGTCAGTTGTGTTAATTTGCTTCACACCCCGACTGGGTGAGTAGTGGTGCTAGGGCGATCGCCCCCCGTTCGATTTTGGATTTTGGATTTTAGATTTTCTGACTCCTGACTCCTGACTCCTGACTCCTGACCCCTGAAGAAAAACCAGGTAAATTGAGAAAGTGCCGGTCTCGTGATTTTCCTAGAGCGATCGCCCTACCGTTGGACCTTCCAATCTTCGAATGGTCCTGTCGATCCCCACCCCTCGCGTGGAGCAAAATGGTGCAGCGCAATAAGATTGCGATCAATGCCAATGTCAATGTGGCACACCGCAATCGCAATGTGGCACAGCACAATAGGATTGCAACCGATGTAAATGCCAATGTGGCACACCGTAATCGCAAAGTGGCCTATCGCGATCGCATTGCGATCAATGCCAGTGTCAATGTGGCACATCACAATGGCAAAGTGGCACATTACAGTGCCATTGGGGCAACCTAAACTGATACGGGAGTTCTGACCGTGGGCACTTTAAGGAAGAGGCCGATGGCTGGCTGACTGCATCAAGCCACTGCGGCTGTCGCTGCCTCCTGTCGTCAATCCCTGGAGAGATGAACTATGCCTGCACCCGACATGACCCGCAGACTTTCTGCGAAAATTCTCGATAAAGATATTGATTCTTTAAACGGCCTGGGCACCGTAGAAAACTATGTAGCCGCCTGCTCAGACGCCCTGTCCACCAGCCTCCAGCAGTGCTACACGGAGATGCTGACCCTGCGCCAGAAGGAAACGGAAATGGCCGTCCTCCACAAAGCAGCAACGGATGCCTGCCGTCAGGCAGAGTGGCGGTTTCACAACTGCGTCATGTCTATGAAAGAGTCGGTGCGAGCGCAGTTTGGCCCCGACAGCAATGAAGCCCAGGCAATCGGCTATAAAAAGAAGTCGGAACGCAAACGCCCCCGCCGCCACAATGGGGAAGTTAAAGAAGCTTAAGGCGATTTTTGAGAATGATCCTACCGGACGACGTAGGGGCAAATGGCCATTTGCCCCCACCAACCGTTCAACCGAGGGTAAAATTTTCCCTGGAAATTCCCTAAAAGGAAAAAAGCGATAATAAGGTAGTTCTCTTAGCTTTAGAGGATGTTTGAGAAGTCTTGCCTTGAGTAGCAAAACTCACTTGATCCACCCAAATCCTCCTTAAAAAGGAGGACTTTGGCTCCGGTTCCCCCCTTTTCCAAGAGGGGATAGGGAGAATCTTCAGGTGCTTAGAGTTACAGCTAGCCGCTTTTTAAACATACTCTTACTTGTATTACCAGATGCGAATCGCGAACTTCTTTGCATACCTAGAAAAGCAGAATCAACTATTCAAGAGTCTGCTAGGATTCATTACCGTAGGAATGATAGGTACTGTAGATTTCTTAACAGGACATGAGCTGTCTTTTTCAGTTTTCTACGTTATTCCTATTTCCCTCATTACCTGGTTTGTCAGTTATAGACTTGGAATTATAGCTTCGATTGTCAGCGCATGGGTTTGGCTTTGGGCAGATTTATCTTCAGGGAGCATCTATTCGCATTCGCTCATTCCAGTATGGAATTCACTCATCAGATTCATATTTTTCTTGATTATTACATTGCTCCTGTCAAGAGTAAAAAACGACATGGAGCGGGAAAAAAAGCTGTCCCGTACTGATAATTTGACTGGAGCCGCCAACTCGCGTTTTTTCTTTGAGCTGCTACAGATGGAAGTAGATCGGTTTCAAAGATATCAACGCCCCTTCACGCTAGCCTATATCGATCTAGACAACTTTAAAGCTGTGAATAACAGCTTTGGACATCCTATCGGTGATCAGGTGCTTTATACTATTGTGAGCCATGCCCGAAAAAAATTACGAAAAACAGACATCATTGCGCGGCTGGGCGGAGACGAATTTGTACTATTACTACCAGAAACCGACCAGGATTCTGCACGCATTGTTCTTCCTAAATTTCAAAGCAACCTCTTGGAAGAAATGCAGCGCAACCAGTGGCCCGTCACCTTTAGCATCGGAGTTTTAACCTGTAGCATAGGGCCATTTGATGCGAACAAATTGATAGGATTGGCGGATAAATTGATGTATGACGTCAAGAATTCTGGGAAAAATTCGCTCAAATATCATACCTGTTAACCAACTGCCCCAACGGCCCAAACCGCTGTGCGATCGCCCCATCCCCAAAAAGTATCCCACTTGTCTTGACTCTATGTCCGCCTTCCAGTAGGCTATCGGGCTATGGCTGTGTGTTCGCAGTCTGGTCTCCCAAGGGCTTAGCCGGTGGCGGTACCGGAAGTTGTTGACGCAACGTCCGGCACCTGACCCC
>JAYKGU010000018.1:0-10716 GCA_035285585.1 Synechococcales cyanobacterium | reverse complement strand
GTGCGCCCCGGCGGGGCGCACCCCCGGTTTTCTAACCTTCGTTTTTCAATGCAGTTCTACTTATCTTATCAATTCTACATTCTTCTCGGATTTACCGGAGCTGGCGACGATGTCGTGTCGATACGGCTCTGCCCGAAAGCGTCCATTGCTTGCGCTCTCAGCCTTAGCTCCCACCTGCTTTAAACAAAAACAATGTTGTCTAAAAAGCGGCAAAATTGCCGATAGCGAAACTTACCTGTGGGTGCATCGGTTTGGATTAAGTGTTTCTGCTGACATCGCTGGAGACGGCTCATTTCATTCCCGTGGAATAACGATGGTAGGGAAAAGGGGGTTCTAACGAGAATAAGCCTAGCTTCTGACGCAAGGTGTTTCTCAGATGACGGCTACTAAATCCTCCCTTCGGTCCCGCAGCATGGAGCTACTGATGGTTTACCACCAGTCTCCGTCCCTCGAACTCCGCAACAAACTCGTCCGCCTGAATGCCGGTTTAGTTCGCAAGATCGCCCATCGGGTTAGCCACCAGTGTGCAGAACCCTACGAAGATCTGGAGCAAATTGGCTACATCGGCTTAATTCGCGCCATTGAGCGCTTCGATCCCACTCAAGGCTGTGCCTTCAGCTCGTTTGCAGTGCCCTACATCCGGGGAGAAATGCTGCACTTCCTGCGCGATCGCGGTAGCGCCATCAAAGTTCCGCGCCGCTGGCAGGATCTGCAGAAGGAAGGCCAAAAGCTACAGATCGAACTGGCGAAAAAGCTTAACCGCCAGCCAACCGATGAAGAAATTGCCGTTGGATTGGGCATTTCACTACAGGAGTGGCGAGAGATTAAGATGGCAGTACGCAACCGTTTACCACTAAGTCTGGATGCTACCGTCAGCCAGCAAATTGATTCTCCAATTACCCTGGGCGATACTCTGCCAGATCTGCATTACCAGGCTCTGCAGCGTCTGGAGGAAGACCGCCAACAACTTCAGCGCGCCCTCAGCCAGCTTGAAGACAAGACGCGAGCAGCTATTGAGTTTGTGTTTTTCAGCGACCTTTCCCGCAAAGAGGTGGCGGAAAGAATTGGGGTTAGCCCGATGACCGTCACTCGACGGATTCAGCGGGGGCTGGATCAAATGGTGTTTCTCCTGAAGCCTCAAACGCTGCAAACTGACCCTTAGTCAAGGACTTCGTCAGGAGCAACTCAGGGAAAGCTATGAGTGGCTGTAAATAAAGCAGGTGGGGTGCGCCTCCCGGCTTTATTTACGGCTACCTACTTACGGGATTTGCCCGAAACGACTTTCCTGAACCATCTAAAGCCCGAGCTTACGGCTCCGGAGGCGTACCGTCTTCGGGGTATACCCATTTAGGGGGAGCCATCATTTTTTTGCGAACCGCTTCATCGGCGATCGCCAGCATGTCATCTAAAGATGTTTCTTGAATAAACTGGGAAGCCTGTTCACGATATTGAAGGTTAGGGCACCGGTCGCCCAAAATACAGCCATTGACGCATTCAACAGCACAGTTTACCTGGGATGGCTCCATTGATGATTCCTCCTGGCTTACATGGTATGATCCTAACCTAAACATGTAAGCTCCCTATCTTCACCAGATTTTCACGAAAAGTGGGGATCAGGGCTTAATTAAAAAGATTTGGTAAAGCATTTTGGGGCGTTCTATCAAGACAATCCCCTCCACGTATAGTGTCAGTAGGGTATTCAGTATCAACGCCAAGCCGGTTCCAGGCTACGGGTTTATACGCGGACTTTACTGATTCGGTTGCACGGTAGGCTGTAAGGGAGTGCTTGAGGTGACCAGATTCTCGATGCGCGGGATGCCGATTCCCGCAACTGTCCCAACTTCTTTGGTTAGTTCACCTCTCCATCCTTCCGTGTCCTGCGCCATTAAACGTACCCTCGATATTCTCGGATCGCTGGTTGGTCTGGCGATTTTGGCTGCCGCGTTCATCCCCATCGCGCTTGCCATCAAGCTTGACAGTCCTGGCCCCATCCTCTACCAGCAGGAACGCTGCGGCCTGCGAGGACAAAGGTTTACCCTGCGAAAGTTCCGCTCCATGGTGAATAACGCCGACTCCTTGAAAGCGATGGTGCCCAATGAGGCAAAAGGCTTAATTTTTAAAAATAAGCAAGATCCCCGCGTCACTCGGGTCGGTCGCTTTTTACGGAAAACCAGCCTCGACGAGCTGCCCCAGTTCTGGAATGTGCTGATGGGTGAGATGAGTCTGGTGGGAACGCGCCCACCGACCCCCGATGAGGTGGCAGGTTACTGCGATCGCCACTGGCAGCGGCTCAACGTCAAACCGGGGCTGACGGGCGAGTGGCAGGTAAACGGGCGATCGACCGTCACCGACTTCGAAGATATTGTCAACCTCGATTTGCGCTACCAATCCCTCTGGACTCCCTTCTACGACTTCAAGCTCATTCTCAAAACCGTGGTGATCCTGCTGGATCGACGGGGAGCGTATTAAGGGAATTTTAGATTTTGCTGTTCGGTTTCACAGACCTTTAGATTGCTAAGGGGCGAGGCGGTGAATCGTCCAGCTTTCTTCTGACCGCCGCAGGTACTGGAGGCGATCGTGCAGGCGGTTGGGGCGGCCTTGCCAAAATTCGATGGCCCTGGGAGTGAGGCGGTAACCGCCCCAGTGAGACGGTCGGGAAATGGGGTGGTGCTCATACTCGGCTTTCAGGTTGTGGAGTCGCTGCTCCAGATCCTCGCGGGTTGTGACCTGGCTCTGGGGAGAGGCGATCGCCCCCAACTGACTACCCTGGGGGCGGCTCTGAAAATAGGCATCTGACTCTTCGGCGGCAACGGGGGCGATGACGCCTTCGATGCGCACCTGGCGCTCCAGTTCGCCCCACCAGAACACCAGAGCGGCGTTAGGATTTTCTGCTAATTCCTGACCTTTGCGGCTCTTGTAATTGGTGTAAAACACAAACCCACGCCGATCGAATCCCTTAAGCAAAACAATGCGGGCGGAGGGAGTGCCGTCTGCCGTGGCCGTGGCCAGGGTCATGGCGTTCGGTTCGTGGATCTGGGCGGCGATCGCCTCATCAAACCAGCGCTGAAACTGGTCAAACGGATTGCTGGAGACATCCGACTCCAGCAACGTCCTCAGGGTATATTCCTCCCGCAGGTTGGCGATGGGCGATTTCATAAAGATTTCAGCAAGAGTTGAGAGAATCTGTCTATCAATCTATCGAAGTTCGCTGGAATTTGGCACAACAGAGACGGAAGATGAAAGGGAATTTGGAGGAAACACCATGACACAACTGCTGGCAGGCGACATCGGCGGCACCAAAACCATCCTGCGCCTGGTGGAAACCGCCACGAATTCGCCCACCGCTGACGTTAAGTTGAACACTATTTACGAAAATCTTTATGCCAGTGGCGAATATCCTGACCTGGCCCCCATCGTCCGAGAATTTTTGGTGGCAGCGACAGCGGTAACGTCAGCCCCACCCCAGCCAGAATATGCCTGCTTTGCCATCGCTGGCCCCGTGGCTGACAATGTCTCGTCCCTGACGAACCTGTCCTGGCTGCTGGAGGGCGATCGCCTGGAGCACGAGCTAGGTATTTCAAGGGTTTCGCTGATTAACGACTTTGCTGCCGTGGGCTATGGCATCCTTGGCATGGAGGAGGAGGACCTGCACACGCTGCAATCCGTTTCCGCCAAAGGGGATGCTCCTATTGCCGTAATCGGCGCAGGCACCGGACTGGGGCAGGGATTTTTGATTCCCCATTACCAGGGGTATCGGGTCTATCCTTCCGAAGGCGGACATGCCGACTTTGCCCCCCGGTCAGAACTGGAGTTTCAGCTCCTGGACTACTTGCGGGATAAGTATAAGATTACCCGCATTTCAGCGGAGCGGGTGGTGTCGGGCCAGGGGATTGTGGCCATCTACCAGTTCTTGCGCGATCGCCAGATTGCCACCGAAACCCCAGAAGTCGGCGAGGCTATTCGCGCCTGGGAGCGCCAAACCGGCATGAAGGAGAAGACGATTGATCCTGGAGCCGTCATCGCGCAAGCTGCGGTGTCGCAGAGCGACTACCTCTCAGAGCGCACGATGCAGATTTTCCTGTCGGCCTACGGCGCAGAGGCAGGCAACCTGGCTTTGAAATTGCTGCCCTACGGTGGCCTTTACATCGCGGGTGGCATTGCGGCCAAGAATCTCAGTTTGATGAAGTCGGGAGCCTTCATGAACGCCTTTTCAGACAAGGGCCGGGTCAGCGGATTGCTAGAAAAAGTGCCCGTCCATATTATTTTGAACCCCAAGGTGGGTCTGATCGGTGCAGCCCTATATGCTGCCCAAATGCAGATCCAGGATGGGCAAGCCAGCTAGATTAAGCGACCTTGAGTACCGAAGTGGGGGTCAGGACAGATTGATAAAATGCCTGGAGCTGGCGCGTAGCGGCTTCCCAGCCCCAGCGCTCAGCCTCCAACCGGGCATTTTGACGGATCAACTCCCGCTCGGTGGCGTTGGCTAGTAATCGCTGAGTCGCGGCGATCGCCCCCTGGTCATCCGTTGGGTCAAACAGGTAGCCATTGACCCCATCCTCCACAATGTCGGTGATCCCGCCGGATCGGGCCGCCACCACCGGACAGCCCGCCGCCATTGCCTCCAGCAAAACCAGCCCCAGAGTTTCGGTGCGCGAGGGGAAGATGAAGGCATCGGCGGAGGCAAAAGCGGTGGCCAGGTCGAGGCCCGTCAGGTAGCCCACAAAATGGGTGGGGGTGTCGGCAAAGTGGTGTTCCAGCTCCTGGCGATAGGGGCCATCTCCCACCAGGGCCAGTCGGGCGTTGGGGATAGACTCCAGCACTGGCTTGATGTTGTCGATTTCCTTCTCGGCGGACAGCCGCCCCACATAGAGCAGGATCGGATCGTCGGGGTGGCCCTGGCTGAGGTGCGATCGCATCTCGCGGCTCCCCAGGTGAGGTTGGAACAGCTCCGTATCTACGCCCCGCTGCCAGACCTGCACCCGCTCAATGCCGTGGGAGGTCAGCTCATCCTGCATGGCCGTTGAGGTACAGAGATTAAGCTGGGCCTGGTTATGCATGGCTTTCAGCAGCTCCCACAGCACGCCTTCCAGCATGCCCAAACCATAATGTTCCAGATATTTGGGCAGATGGGTGTGGTAGGAAGCCACCAGGGGGACGTTGAGGGACTTGGCGTAGTAAAGCCCACCGAGACCCAGCACCGCTGGATTGACGATATGCACAAGGTCAGGGTTGAACTCGTGGAGCACCTGCCCAATGGAGGGCCGGGGCAGGGCCAGCTTCAACTCTGGGTAGAGGGGGAGCGGGAAGCCGGGAACGCCATAGATTTTGGCACCACGATATTCCGTGAGGCCACCATCGGGGGAGATGACCAGTACCTGGTGCCCCAGGCGCTGCAGGTAGTCCACCGTCTGGCTCAGGCGCGTGACAATGCCGTCAACCTTGGGCAAAAAAGTCTCGGTAAATAGGGCAATCCGCATAACATCTCACAGTAGGGACGGGGAAACTCGACTAATGGTTTGTTGTCTTGCGCCATGACACTTTCGGCAGGATTTGCTGCTGATCAACCCGATGCTTGTACTTGATGGCAACGTTGAGCAGGGAATCGAGCAGCGAGTCAGACAGATAGTGGGGCTGGAGGCCCAGGTCGAGGAGCTTTGTATTTTTGGCATTGAAGTAATGCTCTTCCAGCTCGACCCGGGGATTTTCCAGGTGGTTGATTTCTACGTCAAGCCCCATGGCGGTTCCGGCCTTCTTCACCATGAGGGCCAGATCGCCGACGCTAAACATTTCGGTGAACTGGTTAAACACCCGGAACTGACCAGCATCGGCGGGATTGGCGATCGCCAGCTCCACGCAGCGCACCGTATCGCGAATATCCAGGAAACCACGGGTTTGACCGCCCTTGCCATACACCGTCAGGGGGTGCCCAATGGCTGCTTGGATGCAGAAGCGGTTCAGGGCCGTACCGAAGACACCGTCATAGTCAAGACGGTTGATCAGCAGCTCGTCCATGCCCGTCTCATCGGTGAGCACGCCGTAAACCACGCCCTGGTTCAAATCCGTCGCCCGCAGGCCCCAGATTTTGCAGGCAAAGTGGATGTTGTGGGAATCATGAACCTTGCTCAGGTGGTAGAAAGAACCGGGCTGCTTGGGATAGGGCAGGGTGTCTTTACGACCGTTGTGCTCGATGGTGATGTAGCCTTCTTCAATGTCGATATTGGGGGTGCCGTATTCGCCCATGGTGCCCAGCTTCACCAGGTGACAGTCGGGGAAGCTCTCCTGCATGATGTAGAGGAGGTTGAGCGTACCAACGACGTTGTTGACCTGGGTGAGCACAGCGCGATCGCGGTCAATCATTGAAAACGGTGCGGAGCGCTGCTCGCCGAAGTGAACCACCGCCTCTGGCTCAAACTGCTCCATGGCAGTTTTGGTAAACTGGTAATCAGTCAGGTCACCCACGAACAATTCGATGGACTTGCCCGTCAGATCTTTCCAGCGCTGAATCCGCTGCTGGATGGGTGTGATCGGCGTGAGCGTTTCCACGCACAGGGTCATATCCCAGTGCCGCCGCACCATATTATCTAAAATGCCGACTTCATATCCCCGATTGGATAGGTAGAGTGCGGTAGCCCAGCCGCAGTACCCGTCACCACCAATAACTAAAACTTTCATCTTTCGAAAACTTCATTCATGATACTCGCTCAAATTTACCAGGTTTGGTCACATTTTTGAGCGATCGCCCGGGAGCTTTTCCGGCAAAAGCGGCTGGCAAGTCGGTTAAAAGCTGGGTGGGCGGAGGTTACAAATTTTGTAGCCAAGAGCACGATTAACCCATAGCCACCTCGTCTGCAAAACTGGCCCAGCGCACAAAGTGAAACGGCCCCGCTACCGATCCCCAGATGTGCTCATCCGTGTTGGGATCTCGTCCCCGATCAAGGCTGGTAAAGGTTTCTGCATCAATTTCAAACTCGCTGTCCAGGTAGGTAGTCTGGCCCTTGCGCACCACCAGACAGCCCTTGCCCGGTTCGACCTGCCCCTTGAAGCTGCGCCCCGTCCACTGCACCACCATGTTGCAACCGGGCATTTGTTCTAGGCGATCGCCAGTCAATTCATTGAGTCGAGTGCGATCGCGGGCGGCTCCGTAGAAGGATTTTTCGTCTTTTAACAGGTAATTTTCAATTTCGATGTGCCCGTCTTTTTCAATGAGCTTCAGCACGCGGGCGCGATAGGGCACATTCAGCAGATAGTCATACGCCTGCTCGACGTAGAAGCCCACCCCTGAAAGCAAATCGTACGGCAGGGGCCGCATACAGACGCGGATATGGGCAAAGAAGGGGGGGTTTTCAAACGCCTGGGCCTGGTTGCTGAAGTCGGCAGCCATCCACCGGGCGAGGGTGGCGATATCGGTCGAGTGGGTCATGGTGCGAACGCAGGAACGACGTGCGTCTTTCATTTTAGACCCACGGGTAGGGGCACATGCCCTTTCATTCCAAGCAAAATCTACGCTACCTCACGGGGCTGAAAACGCTATCAGTTTGGGCATGCTAAGATGCTCTACTAAGCGATTCTGAAGCTAGCCGCTTCTGCTCAAAAATCTTCGACAAAACGGGGCATCATTACCGCTGAAGCTGCTGGAGGGACGGCACTGCTCACAACTTCTGCCATAGCTATCTGGGATATGCTGGTAAGACAGCCGCTTGTTCATCTTGATGTCGGCGCAGAGCGATCGTAATGCTCCAATGCCCCAACCACAACTGCCAGACCCCCAACTCGGAAGCGAGTCGGTTCTGCTACAAATGTCGATTTCCTCTGCCAAAGCGATATCTCTGGGCGGTGGGAGATTTTGCCGATCGGTTTCGCCTGGGAGATCTAGTTGGCGATCGCTATCTCTGTAAAGGATCTCGCATTTTTCTCGACACCCAACCCGGGCTGCCCCCCGACACCCTCATTGATCTGCCCGCCGATGTCCTCTGCTATCTGCGGCTGGCCCCCTACCAACTCCACATCCCGCAGGTTTATGGCTGGGTAGACGCAGCACTTGGGCCTGATACCCGTACCCGGCTGTTGCTGCTAGAACGGGCGGCGCTGTTTACGCCACTCAGCCACCCCCCTATTTCAGCCACCAACCCATCCAAAAAACTCGAATCTGCTCAACAGGTGCAGATCCTGCCTGCCCTGGCCGATGTCTGGCCCACTACTCCACCGTTGCGCCAGCTTAACTGGCTCTGGCAAATCGCCCAACTCTGGCAGCCTTTGTTTAACGAGGGGGCGGTGGCGGGTCTATTGACGCCCCCCATTTTACGGGTAGAAGGGCCACTGGTGCGATTGCTCTACCTGCCGATGGGTGGTCGACAAGCGCCCGCAGTCAGTCAGCAGCCGACGCTCGCTGCTTTAGGATCCCTATGGCTGCAGTGGGTGCCCCAGGCCCACCCCGACATTGCCGCGTTTTTAGAGGCCCTTTGCCAGCAGCTATCAGAAGGCCATATCCGCAATGCGGAACAGCTGATGGCCCACCTCGATCAGGCGATGAAGCTGGCTAGCCAGCCCCATTTCTGTCGGGTTGACGTGGCGACGCGGACTGATCAGGGGCCAAGCCGTCCCCGCAACGAAGACGCCTGCTATCCCGCCAGTGGAACGGTCGAGTCTCACAAAGTGGGGGGAAAGCGATCGCCAGAATCCGCCGATCCAATCCTCGTGATGGTGTGTGACGGTATCGGCGGGCACCAGGGCGGTGATGTTGCTTCCCGGCTGGCCATTGATACCCTCCACCACCACCTCCAGCCACAGCCACTTCACCAACTGGCCCCGTCTGACTTGATTTCTGAACTTATTCAGGCTACCTATGCGGCCAACGATGCCATCAGCCAGCGCAACGATGGAGAACAGCGGCGCGATCGCCAGCGCATGGGAACAACGCTGGTTTTCTCCCTGATTCGCGATGCTGAATGCTTTATCACCCATGTCGGCGATAGCCGTGCCTACTGGATTACTCCCTGGGGCTGCCATCAGGTGACCCTGGACGATGACGTGGCCTCCCGAGAAATGCGCCTGGGCTATGGCACCTACCGCAACGCCCTTTACCATCCCAGTGCCGGTTCGCTCATCCAAGCGCTGGGCATGGGGTCGTCCCATACCCTCCATCCCACGGTGCAGCGCTTCATGCTCGAAGGAACGGGAGTGCTGCTGCTCTGTTCTGACGGACTAAGCGATAACGAGCTAATCGAAACCTGCTGGGACACAATTTTATTGCCCCTCCTGGAAAAAGGCGGCGACCTGGCCAACGCTAACCAGCAGCTCATTGAGCTGGCCAACACCCGCAACGGATACGACAACGTTACCGTCGGGCTGATTCGCTGGCAAATGACGCCAAGCACTACCGTACCGATACCGGCGACCCTGGCGCTTCCCGGCCCGCAAGTAGCGCGATCGCAGGCAACCCGCCTCCAGCTCGGCCAAAAGACCCATCTCCAGCTTCCCCCCGAGAAGTCAGCGATTCCCGACGATCCGCCTACTGCCCCCCAGGACAGGCCCACCCGTCTGGTTGCTCCCCAAATTGAGCCGCCGGTTGGGGACAGTCCCTCCCCTCAGCGCCCCGACTTGCTCCCGTCGCGTCAGGGCCTCTGGTCGCTGGTGGTGGGCATTCTGGTGTTACTGGGAGTGGGGGGAGCGCTGGCCGCTGTGTTTGTGCCGTCCCTGGGCGATCGCCTGAGTCGGTTACTCGACAGCCCTCCCAGCCCTGATGAAGCGTCAGTCCCCCCAGCCCCATCCTCTGATAACCCAGCCTCCGGCAGCGATTTGGATGCTTTACCGCCTTTGCCAGTCGGCTCTTTCATTCAAGTGAGTCAAGCCGGTCACAATCGGGGTGACAGCCCAGAGGCTTCTGAAGACTTCCTGGTACTGCTACCAGCGCCTCCCGGTGCTCCAGCAGCGATCGCACCATCTGCGGCATCGATACCACCCGCACCGGGGTCTTCAATAACTGCATCGTCGCCTGCCGAAGAAACCACACCGTCTACGGGGTCCATGATCACCGTGCCAGGGGTGGTTCCTCTGGGCAGCATCGTGCAGATTTTGAGCAAACAAAAAGTGTCTGGGCAAGAGCAGTGGGTGCGCCTTAAGATTTGCTCGACCCCCAGCGCGCCGCCCCAGGCCCTCCTATCCTCACCTGCTGCTTCCACTCCGGCTAATCCATCTGTCGCCACGGCACCAGAGACCCCCCTTCCCTCAGATGCATCGACGCTACCCGTTTTACAACCTGGTCAGGTAGGTTGGCTGGAGGAGTTGGCCATCGCCCCCCAAACCCCTCTCGATCCATCCCTATCGCCGCCGCAGCTTGGGGCCTGCAGCCTGCAGCCTGAGAGCTGATGCAGGGCACTCCAACTTTGCCCTAGATAGCCGTGGGAGCCGGAGGCGACCTTTGGTTTCGCCGGTTCTCTTATCGTCGCCCTGATCACCGAATCGTTGAAAGACCAGATAGACTGATAGAAAAATTGCTCAGATGCCAAACCTCGACATCACTGGATTAGATGCCTTTTTCTGAGAATCCCTGTTTAAGTGTGGCGATCGCCCGTTTAGAGGCGGCCAACCCTGGCCATTATGCCCTTTGGGTACTGCAGGCTCCCTTTCCTCGTGGCTATGTCCACCACGACCGATCCTGGCAATCGTCGCTCACCCAGACATGGCAGGCATGGCAGGGAATGTTTTCCCAGGGGCTGG
>JAYKGU010000017.1:0-7894 GCA_035285585.1 Synechococcales cyanobacterium | reverse complement strand
GATTTCCAGGAAAAAACTTACCCTCGGTTGAACGTTTGGTAAGGGCAAATGGCCATTTGCCCCTACGTCGTCCGGTCGGATCATTCTCAAAAATCTCCCAGGGCGGTATGGTGTTCGTCCGCAGATTTTATCAATGAATAACCTTCCTGCCGATTCTCTATCTGCGTCCATCTGCGAAATCTGCGGATATATCGGATAATTTATCAGGATAAAGGAGAAGCATTTCCGGAAATCTCCATAGAGAACCAAGGTTTTGGTGGGCAGTGCCTACCCTACTTCATCAAAACTCAAGACTCAACATTCCTACCAGGGCAGCACTTCACCTTTGGCGTGCCAGAAAGTTCCCGTGGTGGCCAGGGAAAGTTCGTCAATGCGCTGGATCAGGTTCTTGACCGATTCCTCGGTAGAGATGCCGCTGAAGTCGGTCATGCGGGTGCTCACCATACCGGGGTGGAGGATAGCAACGGCAACGCCGCGATCGCGCAAATCATTGGCCAGAGACTTTCCCAACATCGACATGGCCGCCTTTGACATCCGATAGCCGTAGTAGCCGCCGGAGGTATTGTCCTCAATGGACCCCATGCGGCTGGTCATCATCACCACCTTCGCCCCTTTTCGCAGACGGGGCAGGAGGGCACGGGTGACGCGCAAGGCTCCCAGGGCATTGACCTCAAACTGTTGACGGATGTGGTCAAAATTGAGGTTGCTGAGGGAATCACTTTTGATAATGCCCGCATTGTTGATTAGCACATCGATGCGATCGCCCTGCAGCCGCCGCGCCAGATCCGCCACTGCCTCATCCTGGGTCACGTCAATGCCAGACTCCACCCGAATGCCCAGGGTTGAAAGTTCATCCGAGGTCGAGCGGCACACCGCAATCACCTCATCTCCCCGATTCTGTAGCTGTCGGCAATATTCCAGCCCAATGCCACGACTCGCTCCTGTAATGACGTAGGTCGTCATTAACGTTCCTCCAATTAATGCTTTTGATTACCGTTCAGCCGATTTTGTGGATAGCTGTCTCGATCAGGCGACCCTGCCTAGACAGCCCCTCACCAGAATGCAAATCCAGGACACGCATGTCATCTACCCTGAAGCGGATTTAGGCATTTCAGCAACTGGTCAGGCCCGCACCCAAAAGCTACTGTCCTCTCTGGAAGAGCGATCGCCCCCACCAAGTTTAGGGAAGTTTCGGGAGGAATTCGGGAGGGAGACCTGCCGCAAAGCCCCCTAACCTTTGTGCTTGAACGTCGAGGCCACATGGAGTTCCTTGAGCTGCATATCTTCCACGGTCGAAGGAGCCTCGGTGAGCAGACAGCGGGCCTGCTGGGTTTTGGGAAAGGCGATCGCATCTCGAATGGAATCTTCCCCGGCCAGCAGCATCACCAGCCGATCCAGCCCATAGGCAATGCCGCCGTGGGGTGGGGTGCCGTATTCAAACGCCTCCAAAAGAAAGCCAAACTTGCTGTGGGCTTCTTCCGCATCCAGCCCAATGGTTTCAAACACCCGCTGCTGCAGATCGGGCTGATAGATCCGCAGACTACCCCCGCCAATTTCAAAGCCGTTATAGACAATGTCATAAGCCTGGGCACGGGCGGTTTTCAGGTCGTTGGCGTCCTCTGGATAGGGGGCAGTAAAGGGGTGGTGGAGGGCTTCCAGCCGCTGCTCGTCGGCGTTCCATTCAAACATGGGAAACTCCGTCACCCACAGCAAGTTGATCTTGTCCCGATCCACCAGACCCATTTCCTTTGCCACGACTTGACGGAGGCGATCCAGAACTTTGTTGACGGTGTCCGTGTCGCCTGCGCCAAACAGCAGCAAGTACCCCGGCTTGGCCTCCGTAAGCTGGAGGATTTCCTGCTTTTGCTCATCGGTCAGGTTATCTTTGATCGCGCCGATGGTGTCGATGGCCATGCCCTCCCGCACCCGGATGAAGGCCAGACCTTTGGCCCCGGCATTGGTGGCTTCGTTAAACAAATCCCCACCGGGCTTGATGCGCACGTTGGAGATGGCTTCGTTGCCGCCGGGGATGGGCAGAATTTTGACAATGCCGCCGGACTTGACCGCGCCCGAAAAGACTTTGAAGCCACAATCCTTCACCACCTCGGATACATCCACCAGTTCCAGCCCATAGCGGGTATCGGGGCGATCGCTCCCATACCGATCCATGGCCTCCTGGTAGGTCAGGCGAGGGAAAGGGCGGGGCAGATCAATGCCTTTGATGGTTTTGAAGATGTGGCAGATGAGGGCTTCGTTAAGCTGGATAATTTCCTCCTGGGACATGAAGCTCATCTCCATGTCGAGCTGGGTGAATTCGGGCTGGCGATCGGCCCGCAGGTCTTCGTCGCGGAAGCAGCGGGCAATTTGATAGTAGCGATCTACCCCCGACACCATGAGGATCTGCTTGAAGAGCTGGGGCGACTGGGGCAGGGCAAACCACTGGCCAGGGTTGACGCGGCTGGGCACCAGGTAGTCCCGTGCGCCTTCGGGGGTAGAGCGGGTAAGGATGGGGGTTTCCACCTCCACAAAGCCTTCCTGGTCTTCGAGGAAGCGGCGAATGGCTTTGACAACGGCGTGGCGGAGCTGCAGGTTTTGGGACATGCGATCGCGCCGCAGATCCAGATAGCGATACTTGAGGCGCAGGTCCTCCCGCACCCCGTCGGCCTCAGCGGTGGACACCTGGAAGGGTAGGGGCTTGCGCACGGCGTTGAGAATCTCGATGGTGTCGGCGTAGACCTCCACCTCCCCCGTGGGCAGCTTGGGGTTGAGGGACTCCTCAGGCCGCTGGGTCACCCGCCCCGTGACCTTGATGACGTACTCGTTGCGGGCATCGTCGGCCAGGGGGTAGGACTCGGGGGTGCGCTCTGGATCGCTGACGATCTGGGCAATGCCGGAGCGATCGCGCAAATCGATAAAAATCACCCCGCCATGATCGCGACGGCGATCGACCCAACCAAAGAGGGTGACCGTTTCGCCAATGTGTTCCGCTCGCAGTTGACCGCAGTAATGAGTACGCATAGCTCTTTCTAGACCAGATTGGGCGATGTGCTCGCCAGACGACACAATTCAAAATGATTCACAAATCACTCAAAGCTTAACCGCTATCGGGCACGATTTGCTATCTCGTGGGGGAACCCATTTCTAGCGGCGATCACCCCGGTAGGGCAAATGGTCATTTGCCCCTACCACCCCGGCACCCAACAGATCCGCTAATTTTCAACATCGGGGGTTCCCAGGCGCGGATTGGCCATGTAGTATGTTGTAGTATAGCTTGTAATCATTCTCCTGGGATTTTATGGCTCAAACCCTCCCAACCCTCCCCCGCGACACGGCGGCCCTCAGCGCCTACGACCTCTGGAAATCCTACGGCGATCGCCCCGTCGTCCAGGGGGTCAGCTTTACCCTCAATCCGGGGGAAGTTCTGGGTCTACTGGGGCCAAACGGGGCAGGCAAAACCACCACCGTGGGCATGCTCTACGGTCTGGTGACCCCCAGCCGGGGCTTTGTGCGCATGGGCACATTCGACGTGAAAAGCGACGGTCGGCGGGCGCGCGATCGCATGGGCATCGTCACCCAGGAAGACAACCTGGACCCTGACTTTACCGTCATAGACAACCTGATCTTCTTTGCCCACCACTACCGCCTGCGGGGAGCCGCCGCCCGCCGCCGCGCTGGGGAACTGCTGGCGGAGCTGGAGCTGGAAGACTACGCCCAATACGCAGTGGAACAGCTCTCTGGCGGTCTGAAGCGGCGGGTGGTGCTGGCCCGCGCCCTGATTAACCAGCCCCAGGTGGTGTTCCTCGACGAGCCAACCACCGGGTTGGACCCCGACGCCCGCCAGGAGTTCTGGAAGCTGGTAATTCGCCTGCGGAAAATGGGCTGTGGTGTGCTGCTCACCACCCACTATATGGACGAGGCCCAGCGGCTGTGCGATCGCCTCATCCTCCTCCAGCAGGGCAAGATGATCGACCAGGGCACGCCCCCAGAGCTGATTGAGCGCACCGTCGGCACCGAAGTGGTGGAACTGGAGGGAGTGGCCGAAGACCAGCTCCAGCAGGTGGCTGCTACCTACCAGACCTGGTGCCGTTCCTTTGGCAATGGCTACGTGCTGTCCCTATCGGGCGATCGCGCCCCGCAAATCTGGGACGCCCTCGTCGCCCTCCAGCCGGAGCAAATCACGCGGCGATCGGCCAATTTAGAAGATGTCTTTTTGCGACTAACCGGGAGAATGCTGGAATGAAAATCCCTTCGATTTCACTGTGGGGCGTCTACTCCGTGTGGCACCGCCACGCACGGGTCTACCAGCGCACCTGGCTGGTGAACTTTCTGCCCCCCATCACCGAGCCGATTGTGTATCTAATTGCCTTTGGCCTGGGGTTGACGCCCCTGGTGGGGGAGGTGGTCTACAACGGCCAGCCGGTCACCTATCTGGAGTTCATCGCCCCCGGCATGATTGCTTTGGGAGTGCTGTTCCAGTCCTTCTTTGAGGGGGCCTTTGGCAGCTTCATCCGACTCAACTTCCAGCGCACCTGGCACGCCCTGCTCACCGCGCCGCTCACCTTTGGCGACGTGTTCGTGGGCGACTGGCTGTGGGCCACCACCAAGGGCATGATCACCGGCACCCTCACGGGGGTAGTCGCCATTGTCTGGGGCATCTACTCGCCGCTGCATCTGCTCATGGCGCTGCCGTTCATGCTGCTGGGCAGTCTGCTGTTCGCCTGCATGGGGCTGATCGTCGCCGGAGCCGCCGACAAGGTGGATCACATCAACATCCCCATCTTTGGGTTTGTGATTCCCATGTTTACTCTGTGCGGCACGTACTTTCCCAGGGAGACATTGCCTGGTACATTGAAGGCGATCGCCGACATCCTCCCCCTGGCTTCCCTGGTGGATCTGCTGCGGTTCCCCATGGGCTTGCCCCAGTGGTGGTGGGCTAATATCCTGTGGCTGGTGGTGCTGACGCTGATCTCCGCTGCCCTGGCAGTGCGGATGATTCGGCCCAAGCTAATTCACTAAGATAGTTTCTAGAAACGTTAGCCTGATATATCCGCAGATTTCGCAGATGGACGCAGATAGAAAATCGGTAGGAACGCGATTCATCTGCGAAATCTGCGAAATCTGCGGACCAACACCATCCTGCCCCGACAAACCGTAAAACCTTTCCCAAAAAGAGCCTGATCAGTAGTATCTGAGGAAAACACTCCATGCGTGCCGAAATTCGTCGCCAGCTCACCATCGCCCTGGAAAACTATCCAGGACGGCTGGCGGCGGTTTCCGCTTTGATGGCCAAGCACCAGATCAACATCGAAGCTCTCACCCTGATCGACAACGTGGAACAGGGCGTAATCCGGCTGGTGGTGAGCGACCCCGTCACCTGCAAATCAATATTGGAAGAAGCGGGCTTTTACGTCATTGAGGCCCAGGTGCTGGTGGTGGACGTGATGGATCGGTTGGGGCAGTTGGCCTCGATGACGCAAGCTCTGGCAGATGCCAGGATTAATATCGACTACGCCTATGGGAGTAGCGATCGCCCCGGTGCCCCCACCCGCGTTGTCTTCAAGGTTTCCGACATCAACCAGGCCCAGACGCTCCTGAATGGGCTGGAGGATTGAGTCATGGCCCCACTCCAGCCAGGGACGGTCGGTATTCTGCCCCCTGGGGCGCTGGGGGTGGGGCTTTTCTATCACCTGACGCGGGAGCTAACGGCGGTGGATGGCCGGGTGTTTTTCCTGGAGCGGCGGGGTTCCCGTAGTGGTCAGGCGTTGCGGGAAAGCGGTGCTCTGCAAATTCTCACGCCGGAAGGACGGCGATCGCTCCCCACCGACAACCTCCTCTACCCCGATTTGCTGGACAGCTTTGCCCTGGGCCACCTGCCCGAAGTGGTGCTGGTCTGTCCCAACCCCGACCAGATTCTCCCTTTCATCACCACCAGCGTCCAGCTCCTGGAAAAGCTCCATGAGGCCGACAGTCTGCTGCCCGGTGCCCAGGACTTTCCCCACCTGGTGCTGTGCGCCAACGGCATCTATTTCCAGCGCTTCCGCCAGATTTTCATCGAAAAAATCGAAGAGGCCACCCTGTTTGGCCGCCTGCCTGACCTGTGGCCCCACACCATGCCCGCCATTGTCAGCCGCTTCCTGCGGGGGGTAACCATCCAAACCGGGGTGCGAGACGGCAACGGGGCCGACACCCTCTACAGACCGGGGCCAAAGGGCCTGACCCAGATTGCCGGGGGGGATGCCGCCACCCGCTTGCGCTGCTGCCAGATTCTCCAGGAATTGGGGGGCTGGTTTGAGGCGGTGGGCGATCGCTCCGCCACTCGTCTAGAGTTCGACAAAGCTCTGGTCAACCTGGCCTGCAATCTGCTGGGGCAAATCTACGCCATTGACGACACCGGGAGTTTTCAGGTGTTGACCGTAGGAGAAATCGCCGCCCCCAGCCGCCATGCCCAGATGCGGGAGCTGGCCCACCACGTCTTCCAGGTGGGGCGTACCGTGCGGGCCTATGCGCCCCAGGAGAAGTTTGAGGACATTTGCGATCGCCTCCTGGCTACCTGCCGCGCCCATGCCGACCATGTGCCCTCCAGCCTCCAGTGGGTGAGCCTCAGCATCCAGCAGGGCACCCTCAAGCCGGAGATCACCCCCACCGAAGCCTGGCTGCTGGAACCCCTGCTGCGCTATGCCCGCGCCTCGGAGCTGCCGGAGTCGGTGGCCTATTTTGAGTCCCTGAAGCAAACCCTGGTGGAGCGGCTGGCGCGACTGGTGGGGCACGCCTAAATCAACCGTGGGAAGCGCAACGCAAATGGTAGGATCAAAGGCGTTTGGGCCTTTGGGGAGCGATCATGGCACAGCCGATTTCAGCACCGATTCAGCTTGTGGAACAGGTCAACCGTTGTCCGGAAGTTGTTCAGCTTCAGGTAGACGCCGTTCCTACCGATGGTGGCCTGGAAGTGTTCATCGCCCTCCAGTTTGGCCAGATGGTGCAACCCCTGGCAGGCGGGAAAGCTCAGGTGGCGATCGCCCGCTCCTACCTCACCCTGGAACTGGAAAACGCCCAGTGGGTACAGCCAGCCGTTGCCCCCAGCATTGTCACCGATTGGGGACATCTGTTGCCCAGTCCTGAGAGTACCGCGACCCAACCGAGTTGGATGATGAGCGCTCGCGATGGCGGAGTGCTGCGGGACACCGTAGAACGCACCTCCCTGGGACGGGTGCAGGTGGGCGATCGCCCCGTCAAGCTCACCGCCACCCTCACCACCACCCCAGCGGATCACTGCCTGATGGACGTGGAGGGTCTCTGGCGGCACGACATCAGCCCCAACCGCCACGGCCTGCTGGAGCGCAAGCTGGTGAGGCTGATCTGGCAGCAGCGATTTGCCCCTTATCTTGGCCGGGTGAAACTGTGCTACAACTGCCCTGAACCCTGTTCTGTGACTGCGCCGACAGGTGATTCAGAGATAAACTTGCTGGAGGATGGGGCGATCGCCTCCCTCATCCAATCCGTGGTCGAGTCCCCCAGCGACGCCCTCCCCGACCTGGCCAACCTTCTGGAGTTAGAGGTTCGCACCGAACTGGCGGGATTGAGCATTCGGGGAGGTAGTCTGAACGGACTGGACTTGAGCGGAACCGATCTGAGCTGGGCAAATCTGCGGGGCACCGACCTCACGGATACGGAATTGAGCGAAGCAAATTTAACCGGGGCACGGCTGGCGGGGGCTGATTTGAGCGGAGCCGATCTGGGCAGCGCCAATCTCCAGGGGGCTGACCTGCGGCGGGCCAGTCTCGCCCTCGCTAACCTGAGCGGGGCCAATTTGCGGGAGGCGAATCTGAGCCAGACCAATTTGAGCCAGACTAATCTGAACGGTGCGCTGGTGGCAGGGGCGCAGTTTGGCGATAAT
>JAYKGU010000016.1:0-11832 GCA_035285585.1 Synechococcales cyanobacterium | reverse complement strand
ACCACCGACATCACCTTCAGCATCAGCGACGCCAGCAGCAACGATGCCTTTGACAACCTCGCTGACCAGTCGGTCACCGTCACCACCACCGACGACGAGACGGCAGGCTTCACCGTCACCCAGTCGGACGGCAGCACCCAGGTCGATGAAGGGGGAACAACCGACACGGTCACCGTCGTTCTTGATGCCGCCCCCGAATCCGATGTGGTGATTACCGTCAGCAGCGGCGATACCGGTGAAGCCACCGCTGATGTCACCAGCCTCACCTTCACCCCCGACAACTGGGATACGCCTCAGACCGTCACCCTCACCGGCGTGGATGATGCCGCCATCGACGGTGACCAGACCAGCACCCTCACCCTGAGCATTGACCCAGACGCCAGCGATGACGCCTTCGATGCGATCGCTGATCAGACCGTCACCGTTACCAATACTGACGATGACACCCCTGGCTTTACCGTTACGCCATCCAGTCTGTCGGTCTCCGAAAGCGGCACCACCCAGACGTTCAGCGTGGTGCTCGATGCCCAGCCCACCTCCGACGTAGTCATCACCGTCAGCAGCAGCGATCCGGGCGAAGCCACGGTCGATCAAACGAGTTTGACCTTCACCGTCGCCAACTGGAATACTGCCCAAACCGTCACCGTCACCGGGGTGGATGATGCCTCCGTGGATGGCGACCAGACCACCAACGTCACCCTGAGCATTGACCCAGACGCCAGCGATGACGCCTTTGACCCGCTCCCCGACCTGACTGTCACCGTCACCACCACCGACGATGACACCGCTGGCTTTACCGTCACCCCATCCGGCTCGACCGTCTCCGAAACGGGTACCACCCAGACCCTGAGCCTGGTGCTCGATGCCCAACCCGACTCTAATGTGGTGATTACCGTCAACAGCGGGGATACGGGCGAGGCCACTGTGGATCAGACCAGCCTCACCTTTACCCCCGACAATTGGAATACCGCCCAGGTAATTACCGTTACTGGGGTCGATGATGCCTTTGCCGATGGCGATCGCACCACATCCATCACCCTCAGCATCGACGGTGACAATAGCGACGACACCTTTGACCCCGTGATTGACCAGACGGTAAATATCACTACCGAGGACGATGAGGTGGCAGGCTTTACCGTCACCCAAACGGACGGTCGCACCCAGGTGGATGAGGCTGGAGCGAGCGATACGGTTAGCGTGGTGCTGGATGCCGCCCCCGAATCCGATGTGGTCATTTCCGTCATCAGTGGCGATCCGACCGAAGCCGACGTGGATATCACTAGCCTCACCTTTACCCCCGATAACTGGGACACGCCCCAAACGGTGACGATCACTGGACAGGACGACACCGAAGGAGACGGTGATACGGTTACGTCCGTGGTATTTAGCGTGGATGATGCCGCCAGCGACGACGGGTTTGACGGGGTTACCGATGCCACCATTGATGTCACCACGGGCGACAACGACATCGTTCACACCGTTGTCGTCAGTGAACGATCCCTGGCCGAGGGCGGTGCTGGTGCGACCCAGACCATCACGTTTACCATTAGCCGCACCGGGCGCACGGATCAGGCCAGCAGCGTTGACTACACCCTGAGTGGGTTGGCGATCGCCAATGAAGATTACACCAACATCGGGGGAACCGGCGGCGCAACGGCAACAACAGGGACACTGGAATTTGCGGTCGATGAAATCAGTCAAACCATTACTCTGGATATCGTTGGCGATCCCGTCAGTGAGGCCGACGAAACCCTCACCCTCACCCTTACCAACGCCACCACGGATTCTGGACTCAGCGCCCTGCTTGATGAGGACTCCGCTACCCTGACCATTCTTGATGACGATACGCCCGGTATCCGATTGACCCCAACGGCCTTGGCAACAACTGAAGGGGGGCAGGGCGCAACCTTCACGGTGGTGCTTAAGTCCCAACCGACGGCAGCGGTCACCGTAAATTTCACCCCCGATCGCCAACTTGCCGCCCCCATCAGTCTCACCTTTACCCCTGATGGGGCAACCGCCTGGAACGTACCACAGACGGTTTCGGTGACTGCGATAGATGACACAACCGTGGAGGGGCAACATACCGGCAAACTGGCGGTGAGTCTGGTTAGCAACGACGGAGCCTACGCTGGCTTATCCATCCCTGATCTGACGGTTGCGATCGCTGACAATGATCAGCCACCGGCTCCGCCCCCACCCGATAACCCCAATCCACCCAATCCACCCGATAACCCCAATCCACCCGACGATGGATTCTCACCGAGTGATATTCCCAGCGCCAATAATCTACCCTTGAACGGATTTGGCACGGTGCCCCCGACGATTCGCTTCAAGGGAGGGAAACGCGGCGCTCGCCTGGCCGGATCCAACGGTAAAGACACCCTGCGCGGCACCGACCGCAACGATAAGTTCGCAGGCAAAGCAATGGGCGATCGCATTTTTGGTTTGGGTGGCCAGGACCAGATCAAGGGCGGCAAGGGTGGCGATTACCTGGACGGTGGAGCAGGTAACGACCGCATTGGTGGCGATGGCAGTAGAGATAAGCTCTTTGGTCGCGACGGAGATGACCTGTTGCGGGGCGGAGCGGGCAACGACCGGCTCGTGGGGGGTGCTGGGGACGATGTGCTGATGGGCAACTCGGGCCGCGACACGCTCACAGGCAATGCCGGAGCTGATTTGTTTGTTCTGGCCAGCTCAAGCGATGCTCCCGACATCATCAGGGACTTTACTGCTGCAGAAGATCTGCTGGATTTCCGAGGTCTCTTTAGCAGCGACATTTTCGCTGCCGAAAGCCCCACCGAACAGTTCCGTCGGTTCATCCGGGTCGAGCAGATCGGCGCGGACACACTGGTGAGCATTGATGCCGATGGCAACGGTGCTGGTACCGGGTTTGATGCACTGGTGAGGCTCAAGAATTTTGAGGCTAACCTGCTTCAGTCCAGAGACTTCATCGTGGGTTAGGGCCGACAACAGTCGCAGGGGGGCAGAACGCTGCCCCTTTGCCCAGCTCTCACGCCTTCGCTAGCGGCTGGCGCTGGGGCTTGAAGCTTTCGTCCAGGTTGACGTGGGTCAGGTTGGTTCCTTCTAAAATGGCATCAATCAGGTCGGTATTACTCATCTCTGCCCCCTCAAAATCGGCCTCAGTCAGATCGGCCTCCCGCAAAATGCTGCCCCGCAGGTTGATGAAGTGGGCGTAAACTCGTCGTAGGTCGCCGCCCCGCAGATTTGTTCCCCCCAGGTTGGCACGGCTGAGGTCGGCCCCACAAAATTTTGCCTGCTTAAAGTTTGCGCCACGACAATCGGTTTGGCGCAGATCGGCTAGCGCCAGATTGCTATGGCTAAAATTAGCTTTGCGCAAAGACGCCCCATGAAAGTCGACGGCCTGGAGGTTGAGACGACGGAGATCGGCCTGCATCAGGTTAGCACCAGTGAAGCGAGCGTGGGCCAAATTGGCCTCTAGAAAACTACAGCGGCTCAAATCAGCAGCCTGGAAATTAGCCCAGCTCAAATCAGCCCGCTTCAGATCAGCCGATTGCAGCGTCGCGTTTTGTAGAGTGGCCTGGGAAAGGCGAGCGTCCCGAAAATCGGCGTCATTGAGATTCACCCCATCGAGATTGGCGTGGCTTAAATTTGCATCTTTGAAAATCGCCCGCCGCAGGTCAGCTCCACGGAGATTGAACCCTGCCAGATTCGCCCCGCTGAAATCAGGTTTTGCTCCGGGTTTGGCGAGATGGGTTTGTCGCCACTCATTCCAGGCATCAACGCCCCGCTGCAGCACCATGAGCAAGTCAATGTTAGCCATTGTTATGTATTACCAGAGGAATGGAGCATCAAAAAACAGCGGTCAGTCGGTTTGATCAACTCTAAACGATCGCTTTAGGGGTGCCCCTTCATCAATTTTTCCAGTCTGCCAGAGATTGTTCCGGACAAGCTCGCGGATCGGATTGGGTCGCTCAACCACGCCATACGGTGGCGGAATGGGAAAGGGGTTTGATAGATTGGCCGACGAGATAGCAATCTCCCCGTGTTGTTCCTCATTCCCATTCCTCAAAATATGCGCTCCTTTTACCCTTGGCTCCGGTCTGTGTGCCTCGCCATAGCCCTGGTGGCGGTAGCTGATGGCACGACCCGCCCCAGCTCAGCCAGGACAGCGATCGCCCCTACCCCTGCCCCCCTGGCCGCCGATCCCTTCCGTCAGGGGCCAACCGACCCATTGCCCACTACGACTGCCCAACTAGCTGGCAGCCCTGGTTCATGGCCCCCCAATAACCGCCTTTGCTCCCAAGATTTGGAGGGAGCGATCGACCGCATCCTGGATGCTCCCACCTTTGCCAGTGCCCAGTGGGGAGTATTGGTAGAGGCAATCCAGGAGCCGACGCTTTACTACGATCGCAACAGCACGGGGTACTTTATTCCCGCCTCCAATATCAAGCTTCTAACAACGGCAGCGGCACTCCAAACCCTTGACCCCTACGATCCCAAGGAGTCTGACTCGCTGCGGTCGTGGATCAGTCGCGTTAACCGAGACAGCCACAATGCCGCCGCCGATGCCCTGTTTACCCAGATTGGCGGATTTGCCACCGTGCAGGCAGCCATGGGGCGGTTGGGAGTTGATCCCTTTGGGTTTCGACAGGTGGATGGATCAGGTCTTTCCCGCTACAACATGGCTAAACCGGCTACCTTTGTGGGCATCCTGAAGGCCATGCAGGTGGCAACGGGGGGGGATATCTTTTACGAATCCTTACCAGTAGCGGGCTGGAGCGGCACCCTGCGCCATCGGTTCCAAAACACCTCGGCCCAGGGACGGGTACGTGCCAAAACCGGCACCCTCCGGGGCGTGCGTGCCCTTTCGGGCTACCTCGACCACCCGGACTATGGTGTCGTGGTCTTTAGCATCCTGATCAACCAGCCCAATCAATCAGGAACGGTCATGCTCAACGCCATCGACCAGGTAGTGCTCACGCTGATGGATGTCTCACGCTGCGATCGCTAACCCCCCATAGACCATTCACAGGAAAGCTACTCCTCAGCCAGCGCGGGTATGCTGCGTTGGGAGAACTAGGAGATTTCCGGGGAAAATTTACCCCTGGTTAAGCGGTTGGTGGGGCAAATGGGCCTCTGTGCCTACGTCGTCAGGTCGGCTCATTTGCAGACATCTCCTAGGCAGGGGGATGGGTCGGGTCGGGTGGAGGTGCAAAGTCTGAAGGTGGATTGAACATGATGGTATAGGTGGCATTGGGATTTAAGCGCTTGAGGAGCTTGAGTTGGGCTTCGGCATCGCCGCGACGGCGAAAGCGACCAACAATGCGGGAACGCATTCCAGGGAAGAGGCGCACGATGCACCAGGGATGGAGCTGATCTTTATAGGTCATAGCGGTAAGTCATGGCAGATAGTTTGGCGTGAGTCGGTCTAGATCGGCCAGCCTGGGTAGACCGACTGGGAAGACGGACTGGAGAGACCCAGATGGGCCTGCCCGCTGGACAAGGTGAGCGGAGGCAAATGACCACGGAAAAACTGAGGGGAACCGACATGGCCCCCACCTATCCAGTGATGTTCAGACGCGTTAATTTGAATGCGTTAACGCAGGCACCTGAGCAGGTATGGCGTTACGCTTTCGCGTTAGGACATTCAAGAGGTGTGGAACCCCCGCGACGCGGGGGTTCCACACTCAAACCTTAGCCCGTAGGGCTATACCAAAACGGTGAGCGCACAGCAGCTCGTGCGTCCGATTAACGTGTCAGGAGACTATTCGAACCCTGGTGTTTTAACAGGATTCGAAAAACCTTGCCAAGTTTTGGACAGGAACTCAAGATGCCTGTTTGGGAGAGGCGCGATCGCCCCACGGCAAGTAGCCACGAGTTAGTACCCACGAGTTGATAGCCGAGAACAAGTGAAACTGGGAAGGTTTCAGCAAGGGATACGGCCAGGACAACTTGCCTGTAAACTCTCTATAAAATTATGCATGCTGGGCGGACTATTGTCAAGCCTCTTTTTTCTCTGGCGGGATGGCGCTCTCCCCGCTTCCTTCCTCGTCCCCATCCAGGGGAGGAGGTTCGGGTGGGGTAAAGGCAGCTTCCTTCGCGACAAATTGAAGCAGCTTGGCTGTCGAGCGTTCCGGTTCGTAAACGCCGTTTTCCCACTCGCTAACGGTCTGCCGCCGCACCCCCAGGTGTTGGGCAAACACAGCCTGGGTCAGCCCCATGTGGTGCCGCAGCGCCCGGATCGCTTCCCGCGTCCAGACAATTTCGCCTGCAATCCGCTGAACCCGATATTCGGCCTGAAATTTTAGGAACGTAACCGTTTGCTTTTCCAGATCGGCGACCGCAACATTGTAGCCAGCTTCAGTCCAGGCAGCAGCCTGCACCGCGCCTTTGATACGGTTGCTCCACCAAGCTCTGGCTGACCGAGCGGAGGCAGGAAGATTGCCCTCGATCAGAGATTCAATTTCGCTGATAGTGAGGGTGATTTCGACCTCACTGCGATCGCGTAAATAGGTAAACAGGGGGTAATACTTGGTGCCCTCTTTCATGACCGCCAAGGAGTGACGTGTGACTTATTGTAGCTTGATGAGTTCACCTAATTTTCCTTGTTCCTCTACTTATTTTTCACGAGTTACCAGGATATCTTAAGATGCTTCAGTACAGATGTATAATGCTCGGATGTTGCGATCGCTCCTAAATCTCTCCAGCCTCCCAAACCCGTGCCTGCCCGCTGTTCCCAAAACTGTCCCCAGCCACTTGGAATCCTCAGGGCAGCGTACCCACACCTTCATCAAGACGATAAGATCGTTAAGAAATGTGAGATCTCTGACCGAACTTGGTTTACTCACCTGCCACCGGCTCTATCGATTTGCCCCTGTGTCCTATGTCTGACTCTGCCCAGTCTTCTGTGAAACGCCATGGTCGGTCTGCCAACCGTACCCAACCGTCTGAGTCGCAGAACGGCCACCGCTCACCTCAAGTGCCCCCTGCTACGCTGTCAGACAGCCTGCAAAACCTGATTCGCATCCGGGGGGCACGGCAACACAACCTGAAAAATATCGACTTAGAGCTACCCCGCGATCGCCTCATCGTGTTCACAGGCGTCTCGGGATCGGGCAAGTCTTCCCTGGCCTTCGACACCATTTTTGCCGAGGGGCAGCGCCGCTATGTAGAATCCCTCAGTGCCTATGCCCGCCAGTTTTTGGGCCAGGTGGACAAACCCGATGTGGATGCCATTGAGGGGCTAAGCCCGGCCATCTCCATCGACCAGAAATCCACCTCCCACAACCCCCGCTCCACGGTGGGCACGGTCACAGAAATCTACGACTACCTGCGCCTGCTCTATGGGCGGGCAGGAGAACCCCACTGCCCCCACTGCGATCGCTCCATTGCCCCTCAGACCATTGACGAGATGTGCGATCGCCTCGCCCAACTGCCTCCTAAGACCCGCTTTCAAATCCTGGCCCCCGTGGTGCGGGGCAAGAAAGGCACCCACAAGAAGCTGCTCTCGAGCCTCGCTGCGGAAGGCTTTGCGCGGGTGCGGGTGAATGGTGAGGTGCGGGATCTGGCAGACGCCATCGATTTGAATAAAAATCATTCCCACAATATTGAAGTCGTAGTGGATCGCCTGGTGCAGAAGGAGGGCATTCAGGAGCGGCTGGTGGACTCCCTGAGTACCTGCCTGAAGCGATCGGAAGGGATTGCCATTGTGGAAGTGGTGTCCTGGGGCAACGAAGCAGCGGTGGAACCTTCGCGGGAGGGGGACGGGAAAGTGGTGTCCCTGGATGATCACCGGACGCCAGCGTTTCGGGCAGCAGAGTCCCTGGCTCCCTATACCCTGACGGCAGCAGTGGATGCTGACTATCCCCAGGAAATCATTTTCTCCGAAAACTTCGCCTGCCCCGTTCATGGAGCCGTCATGGAGGAGCTGTCGCCTCGCCTCTTCTCCTTTAACTCCCCATACGGAGCCTGCCCCCACTGCCACGGTCTGGGCAGCCTGCGCACTTTTGCCCCTGAGTTGGTGATCCCCGACCCATCCCTGCCGGTCTATGCGGCGATCGCCCCCTGGTCCGAAAAAGATAATACCTACTATTTCTCTCTGCTCTACAGCGTCGGCCAGGCCTTCAACTTTGAAATTCAAACCCCCTGGGAGCAGCTTACCCCAGAGCAGCAGCAAATTCTGCTGTACGGCTCTTCCGAGAAAATTTACATCGAAACTGATTCCCGATATGGCGATCGCAAGGGCTATCACCGCCGCTACGAAGGCGTTTTGCCCATGTTGGAGCGCCAGTATCGGGAGAGCACTTCTGAAACCCACAAGCAAAAGCTGGAAGCCTACCTGGTGGATCAAACCTGTGAGGAGTGCGGGGGCGATCGCCTCAAGCCCGAAGCCCTGGCGGTGCGGATTGGCCAGTATCGACTCAAGGACTTCACCAGTGCCTCCATCCGCGACGCCCTCCAGCGAATCAACGACCTCCGGCTCACCCCCCGGCAGGCCCAGATTGGCGACCTGGTGCTGCGAGAAATTAAGGCGCGCCTCCAGTTTCTGCTAGACGTGGGGCTGGACTATTTGACCCTGGATCGCACCGCCATGACCCTATCCGGCGGCGAGGCCCAGCGCATTCGCCTCGCCACCCAGATCGGCTCCGGTCTCACAGGCGTACTGTACGTACTGGATGAACCCAGCATCGGCCTTCACCAACGGGACAATGGCCGCCTTTTGAAAACCCTGATGCGTCTGCGAGATCTGGGCAACACCCTGATTGTGGTGGAGCACGACGAGGAAACTATTCGCATGGCCGATCACCTGGTGGACATCGGTCCCGGCGCGGGTGTCCACGGTGGACGCATTGTCGCCCAGGGGTCTCTCGAAGACCTGCTAACCTCGACGGACTCTCTTACGGGGGCTTACCTCTCCGGTCGCCAAACCATTCATACCCCTGCCCAGCGACGCCAGGGCAATGGCCGCCAGCTGTCCATCCGGAGGGCGCGGCGCAACAACCTGCAGGAAATCGACGTGGACATCCCCCTGGGCAAGCTGGTTTGCGTCACCGGGGTTTCAGGGTCGGGTAAGTCTACCCTGGTAAATGAGCTACTCTACCCGGCGCTAAAGCACCACTTCGGTCACAAAATTCCCATGCCTAAGGAAATGGACGAGATTGGCGGTTTGAATGCCCTGGATAAGGCGATCGTCATCGACCAGTCCCCCATTGGCCGTACCCCCCGCTCCAACCCGGCCACCTACACAGGGGTGTTCGACGTCATCCGAGAGCTGTTTGCCCAAACGGTGGAGGCCAAAGCACGGGGCTACAAGCCAGGACAGTTTTCCTTCAATGTCAAAGGGGGGCGGTGCGAAGCCTGTGGCGGCCAGGGAGTAAACGTGATTGAGATGAACTTTTTGCCGGATGTATACGTGCAGTGCGAAATCTGTAAAGGGGCGCGCTACAACCGGGAAACTCTCCAGGTAACCTACAAGGGCAAATCCATCGCCGATGTGCTGAACATGACAGCGGAGGAAGCCCTGGACTTTTTCCAGAACATCCCCAAGGCCGCAGCCCGCCTGCAGACAATGGTAGACGTGGGGTTGGGCTATGTACGCCTGGGCCAAACTGCACCTACCCTATCCGGAGGAGAAGCCCAGCGGCTGAAGCTGGCTACGGAGCTGTCCCGTCGCGCTACTGGGAAAACCCTATATTTGATTGACGAGCCGACCACAGGACTCTCCTTCTACGACGTGCATAAACTTTTGGACGTTTTGCAGCGGCTGGTGGACAAGGGAAATTCAGTGCTGGTAATTGAGCACAACCTGGACGTGATTCGCTGTGCGGACTGGCTGGTGGATCTGGGGCCAGAGGGGGGCGATCGCGGCGGTCAGCTCATTGCGGCTGGCACCCCAGAGCAGGTGGCTCAGGTGGCCGAATCATACACGGGGCATTACCTTAAGGAAGTTTTGGCCCAGCATCCACCTATCCCCCTGAATAACCAACTGGCACCAGCGGAGGTGTGACTGATGTGGGACTATTTTTGAGGCGGACGGCGCTGGATGAACATGCGCTCCAGGGCCAGGGCCGTTACTCCCATCGTCACAATCAGAATGCCCAGAACCTGCAGCGGGGTTAGGGCGGTCCGTGGGCCTGGCGTAATCAGGAAGGCGAGCAGCGCCGTTAGCACTGGCCCACTGGAAGCGATGATGGAAGCGCGGGCAGCCCCCATAAACCGCACGCCAAAGTTGTTACAGAGGTAGCCCACCAGCGTCAGCGACCCCAGCACAATACCGCCAATCACCAGCCCCCCCGGACTGGAGGGAATGATGCTCGCTGGCCGAAACAGCAGACTAATGCTGGCCAGCGAAAAGATGGTGAAAAACTGAATAACGCTGACGGGGACGGGGTGCAGCCGCCGGAAGCTGAGCTGCATGGAAATGAGGTAGAAGGCAAAGGCAATACCGGACAGGAGAGCCGTACCAATGCCGCCGAGAGAAGTATTGGTCAGGTCGCCCAGATCGATGTTCATCGTCAGGGCCACCCCCGCAAAAATGCCCAGCACCACCGCCCAACGCAGTCGACTGGGGCGATCGCCAAACAAAAACCAGGCCAGGGGTACGGTGACGATGGGATAGACAAAGAGAATAGTAACCGCCACCCCAGGCCCCACCCTGCCGATGGCGATGTAAATCAATACCTGAGAGAGGAACAGAAAGAAACCGCTTCCTACCACATTGATCAACAAACGGCGATCGCGCGACAGGGCAAACTTTTGAATATCCTTCCAGGTGTTGGGGTAGAGGGAACTGGCGATCGCCGCCATCAGCGGCATGACGATCAGCATTCGCAGCCAGAGCAGCAGCAGGGAGCTATCCAGCCCCAGTTGAATAAACCCACCCACCCGCCAGATGTTGAAAATGCTGCTCTCGGTGCCAATGATGCCCACGACCACGTTGTGGAGCGACAGGGCCATGGTGGACAGCATGATCAGAATCAGGCCAATCTGGAAGTTTGACAGGTTTGCCAAAATCTTTCGTTCGGCAACCGGAGAGGGCTGAAAAGGAGCAGCGGGGGCAGGGGATGGGGCTGGAACCTGCTGGGGCTGCAGCTTAGCTCCGTTGGCGAAGCGGACAGGGTCTCCCGAAATTGGCTCTGAATCTGCTAGTGGGGCAGGAGGAGACGGCTGTGACTGGCAGTCATCGGAGCGATCGCCTGGCGGTGCTGGCTGGAAGGAAATTTCTGGAGCTTCCCGCACCGAAGTGGGTGAATCGACGGGCACCTGCCTCAGCTGGTTCATCAATTCTTCGAGGATGGCCTCGCTGCGTGTTTCCAGCGATTCCATCCGATTTACCTGCTGCACCAGGGAGTTTTCATAAACTTTGAGATCGCTGCGCAGGTCATTCAGCCGCTGGTCGAGGGTCTGGTCTAAGAGGCCGAGCTGCTGCTGGAGAGCACTCAGGGAAGGAGCGGCACCGGGTGCCCCCCCATCCCCGGTGAGCAGAGGGTGCTGCTGGGCATCCAGCTTCTCGGAGAGCAACACATAGAGGCGGTTGGCCAGAGCCTGTGCCAGTTGTTTTGCCCAAAGCTGCTGTTGCGCCAACTGCTGTTGGGACATGCCTTCCTGCTGGCGGGTTTGCAGTAACTGCTGTTCTCGCCGCAGCTCGGCATTAACTCGTAACAACTCAACTTTTTCAGCGTGAAGCCGCTGAATGTCTTCCATCATTTGAGTAACCAGGTCTTGCTGGAACGATTTCAGATCTTGCTGCACCTGGTTCAAAGGCTCATCTGATTTAGAGTTTGCCAGTCTAGCGTTATCCGGTAGATCATCTAGCAGCCCCATTCCCATAAAACCTCAAGCAGAGAA
>JAYKGU010000015.1:0-5445 GCA_035285585.1 Synechococcales cyanobacterium | reverse complement strand
TTGATGGCCTCGCCATTCTTGAGCGCCTTAATCTGCTCGTACATCAGATCAAAGTTGTTGGCTTTAGGGTTGAGTGCCGTAACGCCAACCTCTTTGCGCTGCTTACGGTCGAGGCTGTGGTAATCGTCTAAGCAAATAACGGTGATAAACTCTTCGCCAAAAATCTCGGCAATACGGCGCAAAAACGTTGACTTACCGCATCCGGAATCTCCGGCAACGCCAATCAAAACCACCCGGTCTGGCTTACTGGTCATTAGGCTCCCTCAATAAAGCGTCTTGTGAACAAATGGATAAAGCGCTTTCCTAAAAGCTTTTCCTACAAGCTATGGAATGTGGCTATCCGACGTGCATAGTAAACGGCAACACTTGCGCCATTGCCAACCCTGAACCGCTCGACGGTGGTTGGACGGAGGTTTCAGCATCAGCTAACCCCGTACCCACATCCAGTGAGCGACGACAGCACTGTGCCGCAGGAACGCCGCGGACAAAACTGCCTGCATAAGTATTTAGTACTAGAGATTACTGTAAATAGTACCAGAAGCCGATCCCCAGTCACAAGCTCCATTCTCCAAGAAATTGTGCTCCCAACCTACTACAGATCCTAAAGGAAGATGGGACAGATGAAAAATGCAAACAGCGATCAATTTAAAATCAATGTTAAATGCAGCGTATCTGACAGCGGCGGCTTCTGAGATTCGATAACCTGATAGGGGAAATATGGATGAGACATCAGGTTAGGTAATTTCACCCAATCCCCACCCATCAAGCAGTCCGGGGCCGGTTGCCTGGAATGTACGACTCAAGATGTTCATTTGGATAACTTGACAATGGTACGCTAATGGAGACTGCCTTTTGACTCATGTTGGGCTTTGACCAACAGCAGCTCAGCAGGTCGTGAATCAGTCACGGCATTAGCGTGTCGTTCAGGTTTACCACGTTTCAAATAAATATCAGTAGATATGTACAATCCCAGCGCAACAGGCGGCAATGCAAACAGCACGACCTTCGGCAATCGCTTCTTCGTCTACGAAGTAGAAGGGCTACGGCAAAGCCAGGAAACCGACAAAATGGACTACCCCATCCGGCGGAGCGGAACTGTCTTTATCACAGTTCCCTACACCCGGATGAACCAAGAGATGCAGCGAATTGCCCGCATGGGGGGCAAGATTGTGAGCATCCACCCGGTAACACAGGATGGGGTGATGAGTAGCTTATCCAACCACAATGGCTCATCCAGCACGAACCCGACCAATTCACCAAGTGTTGCCAGTGCAGGAGAAGGAAGTAAGCCAGTGACTCAAGCCAAAGACAAGCACGCAGATGTCCCTGTCAACATTTATCGTCCCAAAGACCCCCTGATTGGGAAGTGTATTGAAAACTATCCGCTGGTTGGCGATGGCGGCATTGGGATTGTCCAGCACATCACCTTCGACGTTTCCAACAGCGACATGCGCTACCTGGAAGGCCAGAGTATTGGCATTATTCCAGATGGCACAGATGACAAGGGCAAGCCCCACAAGCTGCGGCTCTATTCTATTGCCTCGACTCGCCACGGCGACAAGCTAGACGACAACACAGTGTCTCTCTGCGTGCGCCAGTTGGAGTACAAGCATCCCGAAACCGGCGAAACGGTTTACGGCGTTTGCTCTACCTATCTCTGCAACATGCCTGTTGGGTCAGAGGTAAAAATTACCGGGCCAGTGGGTAAGGAAATGCTGCTTCCTGAAGAGGAAGATGCCAACGTCATCATGATGGCCACCGGTACGGGCATTGCTCCCTTCCGCGCCTACCTCTGGCGTATGTTTAAAGATGAAGAGCGCAATCTCAACCCCAACTACAATAACTTCAAAGGGTTTGCCTGGCTCATCTTTGGGATTCCTAAAACCCCCAACATCCTCTACAAAGAGGAACTAGAGGCCATTCAAGAGCGCTACCCCGAGAACTTCCGGCTCACCTACGCCATCAGCCGGGAGCAGCAGAATAAGGAAGGCGGCAGGATGTACATCCAGCACCGGGTGGCCGAGTATGCGGAGGAGCTGTTTAAGCTTATTCAGAACGAGAAGACTCACACCTACATCTGTGGCTTGAAGGGTATGGAAGATGGCATTGATGAGGCTCTGGGGGCCGAAGCCGCTAAGCAGGGAATCGACTGGAAGGAATATCAGCGGGAGATGAAAAGGGCAGGCCGCTGGCACGTTGAGACCTACTAGGGTTAAGCCGTTTCTGATTTTCCCTGATTTGTCGTGAGAAATTCTTTGCCCGGAGGGGTCTGGCGACCTCTCCGGGATTTTTGTGGTTACCGGCACGGGGGATCAACTTAAGCGGGAACCTCCGCCATGGTTCGCAAATTCAACGATCGCTCATCCGGATCAATTTTCAGATTCACCCAGTTGGGGGAGGCAAAAGCGACCTGATCAGATGATGCCACTAAGGGGATTTGCCACCAGCCATGGATCGCCTAGTCTAGAGCAGGTGCTTATCGATCCTCAGTGTGGGGCCAGGCACTGAACTTTAAACTTCACTCTGGAGGGGTGTTTCCATGAAAATCGGCATCGCTTGGCTGGCGATCGCCACCACCGCCAGCCTGTTAGGGGCGGGGGGCTGCACCGTCACGCAAACCATCTCATCGGCTCCCCCATTGATCGAGCCAACTCCGGAAATGATTGAGGAGGCCGATCCGGCTCCAAGTTTGGGCGATCGCGACGACTACCGCCCGTTTGATATCACCACCCTGCCGCCGGACGCGGATTTGACGGGGAACGATCCCGAGGCGATCGCCCTTAAGATCTTCGGCGCTTCCGAACCAACGGAAGGCCCCTATCAAGAAGAAATCAGGGTAGATGACAGCAATCCAGAACAGCCCGTGGTGATTTTGACGCAGATGGGGCTGGCGGACGACTCGGTCAAGGGCATTAAATATCGGTTAGACTTTGAGCCTGCAACCCAGCAGGAATGGCGGCTCACCTGGGCGGGTCAGCAATACGTTTGCTATCGGGGCAGCGTAGGTGAGGAATGGCAGCCCGACCTTTGCCCGTAATCCCAGGGTCTGATGGACGAACAACATTTTTAGGGGCAAATGGCCATTTGCCCCTACGGTTGCATTTAATTATTTAATTAATCAACACGGTGAACGGAAGCTTCGTTAGACGTCGCGCTCGCTCAATTCGCGGGTCATGTAATCAAACGGCTGATCTACGAAAGAGGTGTCTGCGAATCCGGCCTCCATCATCTGTTGCTTCACCATGTCTTTCATGATCTGGATGCCAATGACGGTTGGCCCGATGGGCACGCCGAGGGAGTTGTAGGTTTCCCGTAGCCCCTGGAGCACCCGCTCATCCAGAACATCATTATCACCAGCCACCAGGGCGTAGCTGGCATAGCGCAGGTAGTAGTCCATATCCCGTAGGCAGGCAGCATAGCGACGGGTGGTGTAGGCATTGCCCCCCGGACGGATCAGTTCGGGAACCTGCTCAAACAGGGCCGACCCTGCCTGCTTGACGATCGCCGCCGCATTGGCGGTGATCCAGGCAGCGGCCTGCACCCGTTCCATCCCTGAATTGAAATAGGACTTCAGGGAATCCATTGCGTTTCTGTCAAAATATCGACCCGTGGCGTCGTAATTTTTAACCAGGCTTGTTACTGCGTCCCGCATGCCGTCAGTCTCCAAACGATTGTTATCAAAGATTATGTTATGCATGATCACACCGATGCATCATCATGCTAAAGCCCATCGATTGGCCTTGAACCCAGTGACCTGAATCGATGACTCGATCGAAGCTAAGTTTATCATGGCGAGCTGGCCCAAGGCGGCCTGCTTCCCCGGCTCAGACGGGGCCACAATGTTAATTTTTATGCAGCTTGAACCGCCTGTCTAGACTGGAAGCACCTGGTTGGCGATCGCCCCTGTTGTTCCTCCGGGCGATCGCCCCACCAATTTCGCGATTGTTTCGGGTCGTAGGCGCTCAAGCACAATTAATGACATCTTGCGGGACGCGCCTCCCCGAGTGGGCGTACACCCCAAGAAAATAATTTTGTTCAACTACCTTATGTATCAGAACATACAAAATCTGCTCAAACCTGTTTCTAGGATGTTTCAGGTATGACAGAACTCAGTGCCTTGCCAAGCATAAGTCTTGTGAATTCCCATCGGTTGCGCCACGGCTCCGATGGGGCATGTCTCGGCAAATTGTTCGTCATGCCTTGGGGGGGTGGACTGTGAACGGGCAGGCTGCTGCGTTCTGTAGCGAGATCAGAAAATGTTTTGACCGTTGGCGGTCATTCGTGTTTAATCGTCGTCAGCGTGTTGCAAGGACAGAGTTAGACGTTGAGTGAATCGTTGTCTTCCCTCTAATTGATTAAATCCCCAAGTTGAGTCCCAAATTTTTTGAGTCGATGTTAAGGAGTATTTCATGACGACCCCAGCGGAAATCTTGAAAAAAATTCAGGATGAAGGCATCCGAATGATTGATTTGAAGTTCATCGATATGCCGGGAACGTGGCAACACCTCACCGTCTATCATGACCAAATCGACGAAAATAGCTTTACAGAAGGTGTTCCCTTTGATGGCTCGAGTATCCGGGGCTGGAAGGCAATCAACGAGTCGGACATGGCCATGGTGCCCGACCCCGATTCGGCCTGGATCGACCCCTTCATGGAGGTGCCCACCCTCAGCCTGATCTGCACCATCAAAGAGCCTCGTACCGGCGAGCTGTATGAGCGCTGCCCCCGGGCGATCGCCTACAAAGCGGTCGATTTCCTCAAGTCCACCGGGCTGGGCGACACCGCTTATATCGGGCCAGAGGCCGAGTTCTTCGTCTTCGAGGATGTCCGGTTTGACCAGGCTGAGAACAAGTGCTACTACTACGTCGATTCCGTCGAGGGGCGCTGGAACTCTGGGGCCGAAGAAGAGGGCGGCAACAAGGGCTACAAGCCCCGCTACAAAGAGGGCTACTTCCCCGTCTCGCCCACGGACACCCTCCAGGACATCCGCACCGAAATGCTGCTGACCATGGCCGACTGCGGCGTGCCCATCGAGAAGCACCACCACGAAGTGGCCACGGGCGGTCAGTGCGAGCTGGGCTTCCGCTTCGCTGATCTAATCAAGGCGGCGGACTACCTGATGACCTACAAGTACTGCATCAAGAACGTGGCCAAGAAGTACGGCAAAACCGTCACCTTCATGCCCAAGCCCCTGTTCAACGACAACGGCTCGGGGATGCACACCCACCAGTCCATCTGGAAAGACGGCCAGCCCCTCTTCGCCGGTGACATGTATGCAGGGCTGAGCCAGATGGCCCTCCACTACATCGGCGGCATCCTCAAGCACGCCCCCGCTCTGCTGGCCCTCACCAACCCCACCACCAACTCCTACAAGCGCCTGGTGCCTGGGTTTGAAGCGCCCGTGAACCTGGCTTATTCCCAGGGCAACCGCTCTGCTTCCGTGC
>JAYKGU010000014.1:0-62684 GCA_035285585.1 Synechococcales cyanobacterium | reverse complement strand
CCAAATGATCAGTTCTGGGCTGCAAATTATCCACACCCTGGATGAGGTTAACTTTGTCAAGAACCTGGTGTACTACATCGGACGAGCCTACCGCACCCCCGACTACGGCATTTGGGAGCGGGGCAATAAAATTAACCACGGCAAGCCCGAACTCAACGCCAGTTCCGTGGGGATGGCAAAGGCGGCTCTGGAAGCGATGAATGGCTTTAACCTGTTTGGTGTGCGTGGTGGTCAGGCCTCAGTGGTTCACGTCCTGCCGGATGAGGTGGCCCGCGCCCGCATCACCCTGGAGTCGCTGCTGCCCAGAGAATCCGGCTCTAAAGAGGTGGACGCCGCCCTTCTGAGCATCATCAGCTTCCCAGCCTTCGCTGTGGAGGACAAAGCGCTGGTGGAGCGCACCCGTGGCCAAATTATCGAGAAGCTCCAGGGCCGCTATGGCTGTAAGCGCTTTTTGCGGGATGGCCACCAGACGGTGATCGAAGACGTGAGCCGCCTCCACTACGAACCCTGGGAGCTAAAGCAGTTTGAGCACATCGAGTGTGAATGGCCCCTGTTTTTCACCTACCTGATGCTGGATGCCCTGTTTCGGGGCGATCGCCCCCAGGCCGACCACTACCGCCAGCAGCTCGATCAGCTCACGGTGGAGGCCGATGGCTATGGGCTGCTGCCAGAGCTGTACTACGTTCCAGAAGAGCACCTGGAGGCCGAGCGGACTTCCCCCAACAGCCAGCCCCGTGAACCTAACGAAAACGTGCCCCTGGTGTGGGCACAGAGCCTGTATCTGCTGGGGCGCATGGTCCAGGACGGGCTGATCTCGGTGGGGGACATTGATCCCCTGGGGCGACATGGACGGCTGGGTCAGCAGCCTCAGCCCATCGTGCAGGTGGCGCTGTTGGCGGAGGACGAGGCGCTCAAGGCGGAGCTGGCCGTCAACGGCATCGACGCCCAAACCCCCTCTCAGCTGGAGCCGATCCAGGTGCGTCAGGCCGGAGAGCTGTCCAGCATCTATGCCCAGATTGGGCGCAACGACGCCCTCTGCCTCAGCGGTCGCCCCATCCGCCGCCTCCGCAGCCTGACCACCTCCCGAATTTTCCGCATCAGTGGCGAAACGATTGTGTTCCTGCCGTCCTTTCTTGATCCCCAGCAGTTTTACCTGACCCTCGACTACCACTTTCTGGTGGCCCAGATGAAAGGGGAAATCGCCTATATTCACCGCCACTGGCACGAGCTAGGACGCCCGACTGTAACCCTGCTGCTCACCCATGCCATGTTTGAGAGCGGGCGGTTTGAGCGGATTGAGCGATCGCCCCTCCTCGATTTGATCAAGCAACTGCGGGACGGTAATTGCGAGGGCACCCCTGTAAAAATTGGTCGCCTCAACCAGCTGATGCTCACCGCCAAGGTGGAGCGGATTGACCACATTCACGACATTCAACTGGCTGAACACCCAATTGCTGAATTGACGCCGCCATCGCAATATTTGAGCTTTGCGCGCGATCGCAACTGGCCCCTCAGCTACACCCAGGAGTTTATGCTGGAATGCGAAACCGACGTTTCCCCGCTGCTTAAGAGCCTGCGGGAATCCTACAACCTCTATGAGCAAATTGAGCTGCTCGACCTGCTCACCCGCCGGGAGGGGCTGGACTTTGACACACGGTTGGCGGGGCCACAGCAGGCGGTGCCGGTAGCAACCCTGCTCAACGAAGTTTATGTCAAGGCCGCCCAGCTTGAGCTGTGGGCCGTCATTCGCCGTGCGGCGGGGCTGCTTAACAAGGTCGACATCAGCCTGTCAGATGCGGTGACGGATATTCTTGTGCGCCAGAAACAAATTGCCGTAGGCAAGGCCTACAGTCAAGACTCGCTGATCAACGAGCCAATGTCCCATGACGAGATCATGGAGAAAATTCAGACCTACTGCGGGGAAGATGTGCGAGAGCATCCCCTCACCCAGGAAATCTTGATTTACCTCAGTATTCTGCTGAAAACTGATCCCCATCTGTTTAGCGGGCTGCTCACCCTGCGGGTGCATTACCTGATTCTGCTGCTAACCGATGAACTTTCCCAGGAGCAGGCCATCCCCCAAAACGAAGCCTACGAACGGTTAATGCAGCTCAGCCCGTTTGAAATTAAAAGTCGGCTACGCCATGTTTTGGAGGGCTATGCCAGCCTGGATCAGACCCTATTTCAGCGGGAGTCTCTCCAGATTCGGCAGCAGCAGGAAATTCAATGGGTGGTGCTATCGGACGAGGCAGACAGTGAGCCGTTTGGGGGGAGCTGGTGGCGGCATCGTCAGCGGGACGGAGCACTCAACCTGGTGCCTGGGTCGTTTTATCCCAATGTCTGGCGGGTGCTACAGCACTGCAAGGGGCTGATCATCGGCGATAAGCTGGAGCGGCGCAATTGCCTTAACAGTGAGTTGTTTTTGGCGGAAATGACCCCAGAGGAGCCCAACTTTGCCCTGCAAGTGGAACATCTTTTAAATAAAATTCAGGCTCCCGAATACCGCAAGCTCAATGTGGAGGCGCTGATGGAACTGGCGGCGATCGCCGACCGTAACCCCGACCTGCAGATTGAGGGCAATATTGTGCTGGATGTGCTGATCGGCCACGCGGTGCGACTCGCCTGGATTGACGCTCACACCGATCAGGTGCGCCAGTACGACAGCCATAAAGCCCAGGCATGGCGCTCTTTCTACGAGTCGTCGCCCCATAACTGCGCCCGCTACATTGCCAAGGCGCTGCAGTTTCTGACGGAACTGGGGCAGCACCAAACCACCACCCACATGTCGGAAGATGCTTTTTCAGAGAACGGTGAGGGCCTGGTTAGCAGAGAGCCATCGGTCTCGGAATCAGTGAGGTATTCTGACTAGACCACTGGTGGCCCTGGGCCTCCCCGCCCCAGGCTCCGTTGGCAAACAAAACACAAAAGGCTCTGCCTTTCTTGAGGCAGAGCTTGTTAATGCTGATTTTCCAGATAAAGCCTGGAACCGGATGCTGTTGGAGTTCTCCAGTAGAACCTGAAAACCAGGTGTCGCTTATGCAAGGCCAGAAATGGAATGCGGGCGAGCCGTGCCCTCCCTCCCCAGCCCTACTTCGCAACCCTACCAGCGATCGTTGGAGAAGCTATCAGAGCGACCAAAGCTACCAGCGCGATCGCGATCCCAACCGCCTTCGCGACGATTGTTTTGGCGCTTTTCACGGGGTTTAGCTTTGTTGACCCGCAGCGTGCGTCCCATCCACTCGGAACCGTCGAGGGCATCAATGGCAGCTTGCTCTTCGGCGTCTGACGCCATATTGACGAACCCAAATCCTCTAACCCGCCCGGTTTCGCGGTCAACGGGCATTTGCACTTTCTCAACCGTGCCATATTCGGCAAAGACCGCTGTCAAGTCTTCTTCCGTTGCAGAATAGGACAGGTTACCTACATAAATTGCCATCAGGGGCTCCTTCGAACCGTGATCCGAATCGTAAAGTAAAACAGAGACTGCTTCGGAGAACTGCTTGAACTCAGACCACAAGAGCGATCGCCCGCGCAACCATATCAGCCGAACTTGATCTCATCGATTACATTAGCACAGAAACAGGGTCTAGCATTCTTATTCAGCTATCTGCCGTCCGGTTTACGCCACTGCCTCAGCCCGGTTTCAAGTATGTTTCAATATGTTTCGAGTGCGTTTCAAACATGTTTCAAACAACGCGTCGCCGCCTTGCCGTCTGGTATACCGCTATCACCGCCATTTTGCTGCTGCTTTTTGCAACGGGCTTTTATTTCTATGTCCGCAGCACCCTGGTGGAGCGGGTGGACGATACCCTGAGCCACGTGGTTGAGGTGGTGCAGCGATCGCTCGTGATCGAGTCTATTGGACTGGAGGCAGGGGACGTGTCCAGGCTACATGTCAATATTGACGCCACCTTTCGCGATAGTAGCGACGCTGTTGACGACGACCACATTGACCTGGAATGGTTTAGCCCCACCGGAGAACTGCTCTGGACCACCTTCGACCAACCGCTCCCGATCCCGATTCATCTCAATCGGGATGGAGAAACCGTCCGGTGGCGCGATGACCAACTCCTCCGACAAATTACCCAGCGCGTCCAGCGGGGGCGGCAGGTGTTGGGCTATCTGCGGGTGAGCCATCCCTGGTTTGAGGTAACCAAGCCCAGTCGGCAGCTCATCATCGATCTGGCGGCGGGCACCCTGTTGATGGTGGGGGCGGTGGCGGCGATCGGCTGGTTTCTGTCCGGGTTAGCGATGGCCCCCGTGCGGGATTCCTACCAGCGGCTAAAGCAGTTTACGGCGGACGCCTCCCATGAGCTGCGCAACCCCATTGCCGTGATTCAGACCAACGTGCAGGTGGCCCTGGCGGACCCGGACGCCGACCCGCAGTTTCAGCAAGCCCAATTTCGGGTGATCGAGCGGATTACTCGCCGTCTGGGGCGCATGGTGGATGATCTGCTATTTCTGGCCCGCCAGGACAGTGGGATTACCCAACTGACCCCCCAGCAAGTCTCCCTCTATGGGCTATTGACCGAAGTGGTCGCTGAACAGGAGGCTCTGGCTAGTGATCAGGGTGTTGACCTGACCCTGGAGCTTGGCTGGCCCCAGGGGGAGGGGGATGATCCCCGTTCACTGGCAAGCCCTCTCTGCCTGGTGCGGGGCGATCGCGACCAGCTCGTACGGCTGTTTACTAACCTAATCAGCAACGCCATTCAGTACACCGTTTCTGGAGAAACGGTTCAGGTTATTGTGACGCGATCGCCCCTGCCATCCCACCACCAGGCCCAGTGCACCGTACAGATCAGGGACACCGGTATTGGCATTGCACCGGAAGTGCTGCCCCATATCTTTGATCGCTTCTACCGGGCCGATCCATCCCGGTCGGCAAAAGGGGGACCAGCCAAAGCCAAGCCTGAAGCGGGTGGGTCGGGGCTGGGGCTGGCGATCGCCAGAGCCATTGTAGAAAACCACCAGGGTCACATCCAGGTCGAAAGCCAGCTTGGCGAGGGAACGACGTTTACCGTTACCCTTCCGGCCCAGACCCATGCTTAGCTAAAGCCTTCATTCACACGGCAGGGGGGCGCTGCTCGCCCGCAAAACTACCCAGAACCCCAGGATGCCGCCCGCAGTGCGTCAGTCTTAACGAATCTGACTTAAGGATGTCGACAGCTCTGGGGGAATAGCTTTCGATCTGACTAAGCTAATTCAGTGTCTTCTCAGTTTTAGTCTGAAAGCTCTGAGTTGCTAGTTTAACGGCCTACGGGTTTGTGATTCGTATGCTAGTTTTCTTGTCATTGGCATATTATGCTTAGGCACAAGTTTGGTGTGAGGAGTTGAGTGGATGGATTGTCGTAAGGATGCGTTAGCGGTCTTAAAAGAAACCAGTCGAACGTTTTACATTCCTATTAGCCGTTTGCCATCTAATCTACTCGAAGCGGTCGCTTCGGCCTATTTGCTGATGCGGGCCATTGATGAGATTGAGGATCATCCCAATCTGTCAAATGCCACCAAAGCAGTTTTGCTGCGATCGCTGAGTTTGAATTTTCAAGGGGCAACCGAGCGCTACGCCGCTGCCGATTTTTCCGTGGGCCTCGCCAGCCATGAAGTGACGCTGCCAGAGGTAACGCGGCGGGTGGGGGAATGGGCACTCCTGGCCCCGCCCTCAATCGCGCCTCGCATTTGGGATGCCACCGCCGCCATGGCTGACCGCATGGCCTACTGGGCCGACTGCAACTGGCTGATTCGCACCGAGGCCGATCTCGACCGCTACACCTTCAGCGTGGCGGGGGCAGTGGGCCTGATGCTGTCTGACCTGTGGGCCTGGTATGACGGCACCCAAACCAACCGCACCCAGGCACTGGGGTTTGGCCGGGGGCTGCAGGCGGTGAATATTGCCCGCAACCACGCAGAAGACCTGTCCCGTGGCGTGGACTTTTTCCCCGCAGATTGGCGACCCGAAGACATGCGGGCCTACGCTCGCCGCAATCTGGCGCTGGCCGACGCCTACACCCAGTCTCTGCCCCACGGCCCTGCCCGCAACTTCTGTCAGATTCCTCTGGCGCTCGCCCACGCTACCCTGGATGTGCTGGCCCACGGCGAAGAGAAGCTGAGCCGCAGCGCCGTTCATGCCGTGATTGAGCAGGTGATGGGTAGCCGCCGCTAAACTAGGGATTGCTCACCCGCCGATCTCTACCTGCACTGCTATGGGAGCATCGCCCAACTCGTCTGTTCCATTGGCTCAACCTGATGTTTCGGGGCGATCGCCCCACCCCCAGCACCCGCTGCGGCGGCTCATTCGCTATAGCCGTGCCCACCGCAGGCAGGTCTGGCTGGCTTCTCTGTGCTCGGTGCTGAACAAGGTCTTTGACCTGGCTCCCCCGGCCCTCATTGGCCTCGCAGTCGATGTGGTGGTCAATCAGGAAGCCTCCTGGCTGGCCAACCTGGGGATCAGCAGCATTTTGGGTCAGTTGGGGATTTTGACCGTGCTGACGCTGGTGGTATGGAGCCTGGAGTCGGCCTTTCAGTATGCCTACCAGTGGCTATGGCGCAACCTGGCCCAAACGGTTCAGCACGAGCTGCGGCTGGATGCTTACGCCCATTTGCAAGAATTGGAGCTGTCCTACTTTGAGGCCCGCAGTACGGGTGGGCTGATGGCGATTCTCAATGACGACATCAACCAACTGGAGCGCTTCCTCGATGTGGGGGCCAGCGAAATTCTGCAGCTCATCACCACGGTGATCATTATTGGCGCTGCCTTTTTCATCCTGGCTCCGGGGGTAGCCTGGATGGCGATGCTGCCCATGCCCTTTATTCTGTGGGGATCGCTGGCCTTCCAGGGGCGGCTGGCCCCCCGCTATGCCGATGTGCGCCAGCGGGTGGGCTTTTTGAACAGCCGCCTTGCCAATAATCTCAGTGGCATTCTCACCATCAAGAGCTTTGCCACCGAAGCCTTTGAGGTAGAGCGGATTACGGATGACAGCGAAGCCTATCGGCATAGCAACCGGCGGGCGATCGCCCTCAGTGCCGCCTTTGTACCCCTGATCCGACTGGTAATTCTCGTGGGCTTCACCGCCACCCTATTTTTTGGGGGATTGGCGGCGGCCAGGGGGCAACTGGCGGTGGGTACCTACAGCGTGCTGGTGTTTCTGACCCAGCGGCTGCTCTGGCCCCTCACCAGCCTGGGGGCCACCCTCGATCAGTATCAAAGGGCGATGGCCTCTACCACGAGGGTTTTTGACCTGCTGGATACGCCCATTGCCATCCATCCGGGATATACGCCCCTCCAAAAGGAATCGGTGCGGGGGGAGGTTCATCTTCAGGACATTACCTTTGCTTACCACGAGCGGTTTCCCGTGATCCGCGACCTGTCCCTGCACATTCCGGCGGGGGATACGGTGGCGGTGGTGGGGGCCACCGGGTCGGGCAAGAGCACGCTGGTCAAGCTGCTGCTGCGGCTGTACGAGGTGCAGGCGGGGCGCATCACGTTGGACGGGTTAGACATTCAGCAGATCAACCTGCGGGATCTGCGGCGGGCCATTGGTCTGGTAAGCCAGGACGTGTTTCTGTTCCACGGCACGGTTTACGAGAACATCATCTACGGCACACCTTCGGCCTCCCAGCTGGACGTGATTCATGCCGCTAAAATTGCCGAGGCCCATGCATTTATTGAGTCCCTGCCCCAGGGCTATGACACGATTGTGGGCGAACGGGGACAGAAGCTCTCCGGTGGCCAGCGGCAGCGGCTGGCGATCGCCCGTGCTGTTCTCAAAGATCCCCCGGTGCTGATTCTGGACGAGGCCACCTCTGCGGTGGACAACGAGACCGAGGCGGCGATTCAGCGATCCCTGGAGGCGATTACCCAGAACCGCACAACGATAGCGATCGCCCACCGCCTCTCCACCATTCGCAATGCCGACCGGATCTATGTGATGGATCAGGGACAAATCGTTGAGCAGGGACGCCATGAAGACCTGTTGGCCCAGGCTGGCATCTACGCAAATCTCTGGCGGGTCCAGACGGGGGTGAGATAGCTCTTTTGCGAGCGTCCCGTAATTGGGGGCAATGGTCGTGAAGATCTTCAGCAAGCGTCTTTTTTGATACGACCATGACCCACCTGATGAAGCCAACCGCACCCTCGGCGATCAGCGACGAGTTGGAGGGCTACATTCGCCGTGCCCTCCTCCTGGGCCAGCTATCGCCCACCACCTTGACCCGCATTCAGTCCCTCATCACCCAGCATTCCCTGTCCGATCAGGATCGGCGGCGGCTGGCAATCTTGCAGGATGCCATTCGCGACGGCTGTATTCAATTGGTAGCCCCGTCGACTACCCAATCGTAAGCCTCATGACTCTGCCGGAGGGCGATCGCTCGGTGATTCATCCTGGGCGATCGCCCCTGGGGGCACATTTGGGGAATTCTGGCCAGGGAAATCCGTGAATCTACCGGGTTCTCGGGTGTCATTTTTAGAGCTTTCCCAAGGTTCGGTAGCGGATGTCGCCGCCGGAATCAGGGGGGATGGGGTGGGCGATCGCTCTCCTCCCCGCTGCCAGGAATCGAGCACGTCCTTAATCACCGTTTCCTCAATCCAGATCTTTACCACCACCGCCAGGGGAATAGCCAGCAGCAGCCCCAGCGGCCCCAAAAACGAGGCGAAAAAGAGCTGGGCCACCAGCACCGCCGCAGGCAGCAGCGACACCTGTTGCCGCATCACCAGGGGCGTAAACCAGTAGGCCTCCAGGTTCTGAATCACGATGTAGAGCGCCACCACCACCAGCGCTTTGCCGGGGGAGTTGAGCAGCGCCACCGCCACGGGAAAGACAACGCTCAGGGTGGGGCCGATATTGGGAATTAGATTTGCCAACCCGGCCAGCAGGGCGTGGGCCAGTACCAGGGGAATGCCCAGAATCAGCAGCCCCAGAGCGCTCATCCCAGCCACAAAGACCGAGCTGAGGGCAAAGCCTCCCATCCAGTTCAGCAGCGACGCCTCGCACAGGGAAAAAATCTCGTCTGCCCGCCGCCGATAGAACGAGGGAAACAAGCGCAGCAGCAGGCGGCGATAGGCCAGCGGTTCTGCCAGAAACATCAGGGTCAACACCCCGATGAGCAGTACCTGGAGCACCACCGCCGCCGAGCTGGAGAAGAAGGCAAAAAAGTTGCCGAAAACGTTGCGAATAATCAGAGTAATTTGCTGGATGATGTCTGTAACATCGGGAATCTGGGTTTCCTCAATCTCAGGAAACCAGACGGGGGGATTCTCGATCAGGTCATCGGCCCAGACAAGGAGCTGCTGAAACCCATCAGGCACCAACTGCACCAGTTCCCCCAACTGGTCCACAAACGGCGGCACCACCAGGGCAATGAAAATGCCTGCCCCCGTCAGCACCAGGGCCAGGGCCAGGGCGATCGCCCCACTGCGCTTTAACTTAGGGAACTTGTGCAGCAGCCACCGCACGAGATGATTGATGGCAATCGCCAGCACTGTAGCCGTAAACAGCAGCAGCAAAATCTGCCGAAACTGCCAGAGAATTAACAGGGCAATGATGAGGCAGAGAAACCCAACCCAGTTTGCTAGCGTCACGCCAATGGCTCCAACCCGCTGTGACCGCCAAGATACCACAGCCTGTACCCGGATTAGCGGGGGGATGCCCATCTAGCGGTACAGTCTGCAATTTCCCGATCGCGACATAATAGGAAGGGAAACGGCTGACGTAACAATTCTTCAAGTAGGCCAGGAGGGGCTGTGTTCTCAACCATTACGCAAACGAGTTCTCGACAGCGGGAAATTTTAGAGGTGGTTCTGCGCAACGGGTGGGACTACATGCGGCGTCTGCTGGTCGGCATCGGCAAAGAAGACGAGCCAGAGCTGCCCCCGCCCGCCGTACTGCGCAACGTTCTGATTGATCTCGGCCCAGTGTATGTCAAGCTGGGGCAACTCCTCAGCACCCGCCCCGACCTGCTGCCCCCCGATTATATTGACGCCCTCAGCGACCTCCATGCCAATGTGCCGCCTGTGGACTGGGCGGCAATTGAAATTGTTATTCGCAAAGAGCTGGCCCGCCCGATGGAGGAGGTGTTTGTTAAAATCGAGCCCCAGGCGATCGCCGCTGGTTCCGTTGCCCAAATTCACCGAGCCACCCTCCGCAATGGTGAAGAGGTAGCCATCAAGGTGCAGCGCCCCGGCATCGAAGTGGTGGTGGAGCAGGACATCTCCCTGATCAAAGGCATTGCCGATCTCGTATCGCGCACCAACTTTGGCGAGTACTACGACACTGTCTCCCTCGCCGATGAATTCGCCAGTGCTCTCCGGGCCGAATTGGACTTTACCGAAGAGGCGACCTACACCGATCGCCTGCGCCGCAACCTGTCCACCAGCCGCTGGTTTGACCCCGACCGGGTGGTGGTTCCGGCCATTGTGTGGGATCTCACGACCCCCAAGATGATGGTGATGCAGTGGCTGGATGGCGTCCCCATTCTCAAAGCCGAGCTGAAAGGTAAGGGCTTCAATGGCGACATCGCTGCCGAGCGGCAGGCCATCACCACCACCATCTTTCGCGCCTTCTTCCAGCAGTTCTACATCGACGGCTTCTTCCATGCCGACCCCCACCCCGGCAACCTGTTCTACCTCAATGATGGCCGGGTCGCCCTGCTAGACTGCGGCATGGTGGGCCGCCTCGACCCGCGCACCCAGGGGCTACTCACGGAAATGGTGCTGGCGATCGTCAACTCCGATGCCCAGCGCTGTAGCCAGCTCACCATCAAGCTGGCCACCCCCATGCGCCCGGTGGATCTGGTGCGCCTGGAGAGTGACTACGACTATTTGCTGCGGAAATACTACAGCCTCAGTCTGTCAGAGCTGAACTTCAGCCAGGCGTTCTACGAAGTGCTGCAGGCCGCCCGCAAAAACTACCTGCGCTGGCCCAGCAACATGGGCCTCTACGCCAAGGCCCTGGCTAATCTGGAGGGGCTGGGGCGCAAGTTCAACCCCGACGTGAATCTTCTGGACGAAGTGCGTCCCCTGGTCACCGACCTGTTCCGCCGCCAGCTCATTGGCGAAGACCCGGTACAGGCGCTACTGCGCACCAGCCTGGAGCTGAAAAACCTCTCCCTGGACTCCCCCCGGCGGTTCGAATTCCTGCTCGATCGCCTCAGTTCAGAAACCTTTAAGTGGAACCTGACGCTGCGCGACCTGGATGGGGTGCGGCTCACCATCGGTGATTCCGCCAACCGCCTCTCTTCCAGCATTATTGTGGGATCGCTAATTATGGGGGCGGCCATCATCACCTCACGGGAGCAAACCGCCGAACTCTACTGGATTAGCGTGGCTCTCTTTGCCGCCGCTAGCCTGGTGGGGCTGTGGCTGCTGGTGAGCATTGTGCGATCGGGCCGACTCAAGTGACAGTTGAGCTAGTTCTCGCCCCCCTGGGGCTGCACCTGCGATCGCCCCTGTAGATAATCTGCCACCAGGTTTCGCAGCTCTTGAATACTGGCAACGAGGGTAGCGATCGCCTGCTGGTTAAGCTCGCTCTGTCGGTTCATCGCGTCGATCCTTTGGTCGAACGCTTCCTGGCGCTGAGCCATGGCTTCAAAGCGCTGGTCGAATGCTTCCTGACGGCGCTCGAATGCTTCCTGGCGCTGGTCAAACGCTTCCTGGCGCTGAGCCATGGCTTCAAGTCGTCGGTCGGTAATTTCACCATAAGCAGCGGCCCGATCCAGGCTGGCACGAATATCGGCCATTTCCCGGTCGTGGCGCGTGAGGATCATTTGTTGAGTGGCCGCAATTTGCGCAAGTTCTTCTGGGGTCATGGATGGCAAGGCTGAACGCAAATCTCAGAGATATACTTGAACAGTATTTTTATACTATAGAACTTTAACATATTCCAGGGGACGTTTCAAAAAACTTGAGGGATAGGGGGAGACTCCTGTGCCACCCCCCGGCCCGGAGAATTGGGGCGCAGGCTGGGGATCCAGGGCAATAGCGGCAGCCCACTCGTTGGGGTTGTCCAGAGCACGGTGGAGCAAGGCTCTGCCCGTTAGAATAATCAGCAGAACTTTAGCCAGTTATTCACGAAGGAGAACCGCCCTGACACTGCGTGCGATCGCCATTCAACCCAAAACCGGCAAGCCTGCCACAGGGCTATTCGTTGCCCTCCACGGCTGGGGAGCCAACTCCGGAGATTTAAGCGGGCTGGCTCCGTACCTGGGGGCCGAAGATTACCACATGGTTTTCCCTGATGCTCCCTTCCCCCATCCCTACGCGCCAGGGGGCTTCATGTGGTACGACCTGCCTGCTCAGTATTCCTTCCAGAGCCAGCCCGATTTCGATCGCCAGCCCGATTTGCAGACCAGTCGCGATCGCCTCCTTACCTGGCTGCAAAACCTGGAACAGGCCACCGATATTCCCCTCTCGCGCACCGTCCTGGCTGGATTCTCCCAGGGAGGAGCCATGACCCTGGACGTGGGTAGCCGCCTTCCCCTGGCCGCCCTGATGGTGATGAGTGGCTACCTGCACGCGCCCCTCACAGCTCAGGTGACAGCCGCTGAAAATCCACTCCCCCCGGTTTTGATCGTCCACGGACGGCAGGATGCCGTGGTGCCGTTGGCGGCAGCTCACCAGGTGCGCGATCGCCTCACCGAGCTGGGCGCTGATGTGGAATACCACGAACTCGATATGGGACACGAAATCTCCATGAATGCCCTGAATCTTATGCAAACTTTTATGCAAAGGGTTACCTCATCCTTAGGTCAGAGCGAATAGGATAGAGATATGGGCTAGCATCGCAGTGATTTCACTGCTGGTGCCACTAGACTTGAGGGGGTAAAGCGCCATGACAGCACTCGGTATTTCTCAGCAAGATATCGCTAACGTCACTGAGCTTGAGGTCGCTAAGCTCGCTAAACGGCTGGAGCAGGACGAATACAACAGCCCATTTGATGGGCTGCAAGACTGGCACTTACTCAGGGCGATCGCCTTCCAGCGCCCTGAGATGGTTGAACCCTACATGTATTTGCTCGATCTCGAAGCCTACGACGAATCTTGATTATTTCCGGCAACGGAAATTTATCAGCTCCCATGCTATCAAATCGGCGAATTCTCATCGGCGTGGGTGGCGGCATCGCGGCTTACAAGGTTTGTGAGGTGGTTTCCACCCTGGCCAAAGCAAAGGCCGAGGTGCGGGTGGTGCTTACCCAACAGGCCCAGCAGTTCGTCAGTCCGCTGACGTTTGCCACCCTGGCCCGCCATCCCGCCTATACCGATCAGGACTTCTGGCAGCCCACCCATGCCCGTCCCCTACACATTGATCTGGGGGAATGGGCTGAGGTGTTTTTGATTGCCCCCCTCACCGCCAACACTCTGGCCAAGCTGGCGGTTGGCATGGCCGATAACCTGCTCACCAATACCGTCCTGGCTTCCACCTGCCCGCTGCTGCTGGCCCCGGCCATGAACACCGATATGTGGCAGCAGGCGACGGTGCAGCGCAACTGGCAGCAGGTACAGGCTAACTCTCGCTGCCATGGGGTGGGGCCGGGGGCGGGAATCTTGGCGTGCGATCGCCTCGGTGCCGGACGCATGGCAGAACCAGCCCAAATTCTGGCCTACCTGCAATCGCTGCTCCATACCCACGGAAAGGCTGACCTCACTGGCCAGCATGTCCTCATCAGTGCCGGAGGAACCCGTGAATACCTGGATCCGGTGCGCTTCATTGGCAATCCCTCCACGGGGAAGATGGGCGTTGCCCTGGCTCAGGCAGCCCAGCATCGGGGGGCACGGGTGACGCTGGTGCATGGCCCCCTGCAGGCTGACCTGCTGGCCACCCTGGATCAGGTGCAAACCGTTCCGGTGGTGAGCGCTGCCAACATGCGGCAGGCAATGCTGGAGTTCTTTCCCACCGCCGATTGGACGATTATGGCGGCGGCGGTGGCCGATGTGGCTCCGGCAAATTACAGCCCAGAGAAACTGCCCAAGCGATCGCTCCCAGACGCCCTGAGGCTTGCCTCTGTGCCCGATATTTTGCTGGAGCTGAGCCAGCAAAAGCGGGGCAACCAGCGACTGATCGGCTTTGCAGCCCAAACGGGGGACATCCTCACTCCGGCACGAGAAAAACTGCAGCGCAAAGGGCTAAATCTGATCGTCGCCAATCCCGTTGACCAGCCCGATAGCGGGTTTGGTAGCGACCAGAACCAGGCCGTGTTTTTGGATGATCGGGGGCGACAGCAAGACATGCCATCCTGCAGCAAGCTTGAGCTGGCCCATCACCTGTTTGACTTTGGCATGGGAATTCAGGGCGTCGGTTCGGCCAGATAGACCCTGGTTTCGTAGGACAGGGCCAGGGTTGGCTCGGCTGCATCAGCTTCGGAATCACTTTCGGAGGGAAGAGGCTTGGCCCAGCGATCGCACAGCGCCTGAAGGTTGGCCCAAAGCTGTGCCTGGTCTGCTTCGCCCCGACGCACGTAGGACGAGCTGAGGGCCAGCCCCATCAGCCCTTCGAGACTTAAACGATGGTCATGGAAGAATGACTGCTGGCGAAAGTTGTGAAACAGCGGACTGGCTAGCAGGGCATCGGGGGAACGGCGATCGCACCGATCAAATAAAGCTTCGTCCGAGGAGGCCCGTACGGCTGCCGCATAGTCATGGGTGAGGGGGTCGGCAGAATTGCGCTCGTTCCAGGCCAGGGCTACCCGCCCGGTCGGCTTGAGGATGCGGCGAAACTCCGCCAGGGTTGCCGCTGGCTCAAACCAGTGAAAGGACTGAAAGCACGTAATCAAATCCACCGACTGGTCGGCTAGACCGGTTTGCTCCGCCGTACCTGTCTGAAAAGTGACTTGGGGATGAGGTTCGGCAGCGGTTCGCATGGCTTCGTTGGGTTCAATGGCCATCACCTGGGCACCGGCCTGGGCGAAGAGTCGGGAAGAAATGCCCGTGCCTGCACCGATATCGGCAACCACCAGCCGGGACGGAGCACCTAACCCAGCTATGGCATAGTCCACGGCTGCCTGGGGATAGGCGGGACGATAGCTGGCGTAATCTCTTGCCCGATTTGAGAAGCGCCCCAAGGGATTTTGGGTGTGCAGCGGATTAGGCTGGGGTTGAAACGCCGCCATAAATTAGCTTAGTTGAAACGGTAAGTAGAACTGTATTGAAAAACGAAGGTTAGAAAACCGGGGGAGCGCCCCGGTGGGGCGCTCCCCCGGTTTTCTAACATGAATTTAATTGTGCTGACCTACTTATTTGCCGAAAATAATATTACTTTGCTGGTCACCGAGATGGGACAAGTCTATGAAAGTCTTTGACTACTCCCCCGGCTAAAGCGCGGGGGATTCCCCGGAGGGATGTGTAAGATTATCTCTTATGCCGATTATATTTGAACATTCCCCTTTACACTAATAGGTAACGTTACCTCCACCAGGTTTGCTGGTTGGGGTCGTTTCAGTTTGGCATGGAGCCTCATGCAGGCACCTCTTGTTTAGCTTCTAGCAAGAGATGGAGAAGTCTCATCGCTTCTCAACTAAAACCCTAAAAACGGGTTTAGAAAAGTCAATTTGCCTGAGACACGGGCTAAACGCCAAACTGGCTGTGTTTCCTGACATTGGTTAGAGAATTTGGGCTTTCTACCCTCTCCGGGGCATCGGATCCAGCCCATTCCCAGATGTTTATAAATCTTTGATAGATGTAAATGTCTGGTAGTTCTAGATCCCTATAGAAGCCATAGGGTAGAAGTCACAGGGTCTATGGGCATCAGTGGATCCGTGCTTTAGCGTGAGCAATTTTGTCCCTGGCGTGTCACCTCTCCAGGTGTTAACGCGCAGTCCCTGTGTAAGAAACCATCTTCATGATTCTTCTATCTAACTCTGCAGGATGGTCATAATGAATTGCTTTTCTAAACCGGAAACAGGCAGTAGAAAGCGTATTCTTCTCGTCGAAGATGACCAGGCCAATCGGCAAATGCTCAGTGATTACCTTGTCTACTGTGGATATGACGTTTCGAGTATTTCCCTGGGTTCCCAATTTTTTGAGGCGATCGCCTCGCACCAACCCACTCTGATTCTCCTGGATTTGAAACTGCCCGATATCAGTGGCTTTACCCTCCTGGAAGAACTCCGCCAAAGCGTCCAGTATGGGGACATTCCGGTCATCGTAATTTCAGCGCTAGCGTTCCGCACCGATCAGGAACGGGCCTTTCGGCTGGGAATTACTCACTACCTGGTGAAGCCCATTGATTTATTTGGGCTGCAGCGCCTGCTCAGGGAACTCACCGGATTTTCCGCTCAGTAAAAATTGTTTCGAAAAACTTCAGGAATTTTTCGCTAACTCGGAAAAGTTAGTCTGAAGTAGTTATCAACCCTCAGAGTCTCGTTGACGATACTCAACCACAAACTTCTCGACGCTGATGCTCAAATCTTGCAGCGATCGCCCGATCTCCAGGGTTTTATTTTCCAAATCGACGAGCGTTAGCATTACCGTTTGTAGCCGATTAAGAACTGTTTCCATCTCCTCACGGTAAAGGGTCTCGAATTCCTCCAGATCCATCTCAGTCGTTCCTAAATTCCAAGCTGAACCGTATTTCCCAAACTGGGGAGCGTCAATTACTGATGGGCGATTAAAGCCAAGTTTGCCAATCCGTATTAGAAAGAGCAAAACTAAACATTGCTTGATGGGGCTGGCGGGCTGCAATATGCACTAAGTTGAACAATTTTTGCTTAGCAAACGCAAGGCTCAGCTAATTTAGAAGCGTTGGATTTGCTGCTAAAGCGATTTCCTGAAATGAAATTACTGACCCACGGTGCGTTACGCCTTGCTAACGGCACCGTACAGCAGGCATGCTCTTCTCCAGAAAGCGCTTAAAGCGGTCGGGCAAAAGCTGCCATAGTACAAGCTATTCAACCCTGATGACGGCAGTTTCAGAGGCATTACCCAGGTTGTCGCCGTGTCGAGAATCAATATTCAAGTAAGATTATATACAAATGCTTTTTTTTTGAAAATAAAAATTCTCAACCTGTAACCATTCTCAATTTTAAAGATCGTGCTCACAACTCGTCTGCGCCCCAGCCATCTAGATGACCTGGACTTTGTGTTGGCTGCTGAGAATGCTCCAGAAAATTCCCCCTTCGTTTCCCAGTGGCCGCGCGATCGCCACATCGCCGCCCTGGGCGACCCCGATGATGCCCACCTGATCCTGGAGCGTCAGGCCGACCTAAAGCCAGTGGGGTACTTAATTTTTCAAGGGTTAACCGAACCCAACCTGAGCAGACAGTTGCGGCGACTGGTGGTTACCGAAAAGGGCAAGGGGTACGGCAGAGCTGGCGTGCGTCTCGCCAAACAGCTAGCCTTTGAGACCTGGGGCATCCATCGCCTCTGGCTGGATGTCAAAACCTTCAATACCCGCGCCCAGGCGCTCTACCGATCTGAGGGGTTTGTAGTCGAGGGCACGATGCGGGACTGTTTGAAGGTGGGCGATCGCTTCGAATCCCTCGTGCTCATGTCTATCCTGCGGCCAGAGTATGAGCAGCTTGGGACGACCCTTTAACCCGGTTCACAGCCCGATTCAGCCTGGGCAGCGAGCCAGCGGCGTCGCCATTGGGAGGTTGATTCCAGGGTGGATTGGCGCTGCTCCTGATGGCGGCGGGCCACAATTGTCTCAGCAGCATCGCTGAGGGACGGGTCGCGGTAGGGTATGGCGGCACGGGTTTTCAGGTGCTCCACTTCATGGGGCAGCAGGGGCGGCAGATCCGCAGGGGGATGGCCAGCCAGGGTGCCGGGGGATTTGTGGCTGAAGTCGGGGATGGAGCCGACGTGCAGCCCAACTTGCAGCAGGGCTGTGCGCACGGCGGCGGCGCAGGAATAGGTGGCCAGCCAGCCATCCGGTTTGAGGCAGCGGGCCACCCAGCCTAGAAACTCCACCGTCCAAAGCTGGGGACAGCGGCGGGGGGAGAAGGGGTCCAGAAAGATGGCGTCGGCCAGAAAATTCCGCTGGTAGACCTGCTGGATCGTTTGGCGGGCATCGCCCCAAAGGACTTGAGCCTGGAAGCGATCGCCCTGCACCTGACCCACTGTCACTAACTCAGCCAGCAAATCGGGAATGGGGGCAGGCCAGGGACTGAGAAGCTGATGGGCGATCGCCGTTTGCGGCACCTCCCGATCTAGCTCCAGCCCAATCCACTCGACACGGCACTCAGGATTGACGGCCCAAATAGTTTCCAGGGCGGCAGCGGTGTTGTACCCCAGCCCGTAGCACACATCCAGCAGACGGATCACAGGCTGGCGGGCTTTCTCGGTAATGTGGGTGGGCTGAATGAACTTGAGTTCGGCCTCCAGCTTGCCCCCAGCGCGGCTGTGGAAGGCTTCGTGGAAATCGGGCGAAAAAAAGGTGAAAGAACCGTCAGCCGTCGGTTCGGGCACGAAACGGGAGCCGTGGGTCATGGTGCCGGGGAAAGGATGGTAAGTTTTGAGGGTTAAGTTTTGAGTTTTGAGTTGAGGTTGACGCGTGAGCCTGCCTTCCTATCCTACGCCCATTGTCTCGGCCTCCTGGCTGCACGACCACCTGGACGATCCGGCGGTGGTGGTGGCCGACTGTCGCTTTTCGCTGATGGAACCGGAGCTAGGGCGATCGCAATACGAGGCCGGACACATCCCCGGTGCGGTTTACTTCGACCTCAACCGGGATCTGGCTGGGCCTGTACAGCAGCATGGGGGACGCCATCCCCTCCCCGACCTGCCGCCGATGGTGGCGACCCTGGAGCGGGCAGGCATCCATTCGGGCAACGGCAGTCCTCCCAGCTTTGTGGTAGTTTATGACGATTCCCGCTTTGCCTTTGCCTCACGGCTCTGGTGGATGCTGCGCTACCTGGGCCATGACCGGGTAGCCGTGCTCGATGGCGGCTTTGCAAGCTGGCGACGGGCGGGCTATCTCGTGAGTCAGGAAATACCCCGTCCCCAGGTGGGCTATTTTGTGCCCCAGGTGCGATCGCACTGGTTAGTAGACAGAGAGGCAGTAAAGGCCCGGAAAGATCAGCCCCTGGTGGCCCTGGTGGATGCGCGGGAGGGCGATCGCTACCGGGGCGAACGGGAACCGATTGACCCCATTGCGGGCCACATTCCCGGTGCCGTGAATTACTTCTGGCAGGAGGCCACCGACGAGACAGGTATGGCCCTATCACCAGAAGCCCACCAGGCCCGCTGGGCCACTCTCAGGGAGGCAGAAGAAATTATGGTCTATTGCGGATCGGGGGTGACGGCCTGCGTTAATCTGCTGTCGCTGGCGATCGCCGGTATGGAAACAGGCAAGCTTTACGCCGGAAGCTGGAGCGACTGGTGCTCTTATAGTTGAAAGATAGGTTGATTTGCAAGAATATAGCCCTACGGGCTAATGTTTGAGTGTGGAACCCCCGCGTCGCGGGGGTTCCACACCTCTTGAATGTCCTAACGCGAAAGCGTAACGCCGTAAATGGTTATGAAACTGAAGCCGCTAACCTTAATTTGGGTGTCCATTGCCCTGGTGCTGGGCATTGCGGTTTATTTTGCCGAGAGTCGCAACGGGCAGTCTACTGGCGCTGATGCCTCCCAAATCTTTGACTTTGAGGAAGGGGAGGTGCAGGCATTTAACCTGCGTCTCGACAGTGGGGAAACCCTGAGCTTTGAGCAAGCGGCAGACACCTGGCAGATGACCGCTCCAGAAACCGCCCCCGCCGATGATGCCTCGGTTGCCTACCTGCTAAACCTGCTGGCGACGGCAGCGAGCGATCGCACCCTTACCGTTCCCGCCAGTGAGCTGAGTGACTTTGGGTTAGACGACCCGCTGGCTACCATCCAGGTTGAGCTGGCCACAGGCGAAAGCCATACCCTCACCCTGGGCGACTACGACTTCAACCGCAGCTTTCTCTACGCCCAGACGGCATCGCCGGAGGCCGATAGCGAAGCCGACACGACGGATGAGGTAGACGTGCTGCTGGTTCCGGCCACCTTTGAGAATGCCGTCACCCGTCCCCTGGAGGAATGGCAAGCCGACTCAGAAGAAAGCCCCACTGAAAGCCCTGCTGAGGATTCCGGTGATCCTTCCACCGAGAATTCCGGTGCAAGCCCCCTTGAAAGTCCCGCTGAGGATTCCGGTGAAAGTTCCCCTGAAAATCCCGCTGGGGATTTGGGTGAAAGTCCTGCTACGAACCCCACTGAAAATCCTGCCGAAAATTCTGAGGGCAATTCGGGTGAAAGTCCCGGTGAAGGGAGTAGCGGAGATGAAGGATAAAGCAGTTTCGCAGGATGGGCTTTCGGCCAGGAACTTTGCTACCGTCAAAGCGGTCGTCAGGGCTGAGGCCATCATTAACAGGCCCATTCCCGCCTTAATTTTCGAAACAAGGAGATTTCCAGGAAAAAATTTACCCTCGGTTGAACGGTTGTTAGAGGCAAATGGCCATTTGCCCCTACGTCGTCCGGTAGGATCATTCCCAGAAATCTCCTAAGTAGTTAAGCAAAATTACTTTCTTGGGAGTGTGCCCCCAAAAAACGTAATTAAAATTGCTCAAGCACTGATTTTTTTCCAGGACAGGCATGACATTTTCTACCCCTCGATTTCCATCAGTTTGGCGGCGAAGGGCAGCGATCGCCACCACCGCAGCGCTCACGGTCACCTTTGCTGGGTATTGTTTACCCGGTCAGGCATCTGAGGCGATCGCCTCCATCCGCACCGTCGATCTACACAACCATCCGCTGGAGCTGGATCTGGTGGAGTCGAATGCGGATTTGTCGGGTCGTGGCATCGTTACCAGCAACACGATTTCAATGACCGAGGGGTTGACATTGCCCAGCCTCTGGTGGGCACAGCAGCAGTTCGGCGGCAAATTGCTGGAGCACTGGCTGGCCTATTCGGGGGCAGACGGTTCACCCCGGCGGGTAGACCTGGTGGTGGATCGGCAGCTCTGGAGCCTGTACAACTACCTGGAGCGCTACACCTTTGTGCACCAATTTGGCACGGCAGCTAAAGACTTTGGCTACAGCACCCGCGTCTTCAATGACCAGGGCGATCCGCTGGCGACCTATAGCTGCGCGTTTGTTGATGCTGAACGGGAAGCAGTTGCAGGCGATCTCGATGCGATCGCCTGCCGCGTCACCCTTGACTCACCGGGAATTAGCGTTTTTCAAGAGCGCAATTCGCCATTCAGTCGATTTTAGACTTTAGACTTTGGATTTTGGATTTTAGAGATTTCAGGCCCGGCGGGTTTGGAGCCAGAGGTCGCGATACTGGCGGGCAGTGGCGGCAGTTAGGGGTAGCAGGAATTCGCTGTTCTCCAGCGTCTCAGGATCGGGGAGGCGGATGGCGTCCGTGCGCAGGGTTTCGGGGAGAGTTTGGCGATCGCGCGGCAGAATCAAGGGGGAGGCAGCATTGCTCAGCAGCGAGAGCTGAGTGACGACCTCATCCTGCCAGAAAAACTCAATCCACCGCTGCATCAAATCAGGTAAGGGAGCGGTGGGCAGCGGACGGCGGGGTCTGTTTTGATTGCCGCCAGGAGGGTCTGTAGACGCGTTAGCCTGGGGCGAATCGGCCCCTTGGGGATGGGGGCGCACCCACAAATCAGCGGTCAGGGCCGTGCCAGAGGGCGGTACCAGGGCAGCAATACGGCGATCGCGCTGCATCAACGGCACCAGCTCATTTGACCAGCCCACCGCCACCCAGGTGTCTCCGAGGATAAAAGGCTGGAGGTAGTTGGTGGAGCTGTAGAACTTAACCTGCTGCTGCAGGGCGGCCAGGGTTTCCGGGAGCTTCTCAACCTGGCGCAGATCAGGCGTATTGAATCCCTGACCCAGGGTTTTCAGGGCAATGCCAATGGCGATGCGGGCACTGTCCAGCAGGGAAATCTGCCGCGTTACTTCGGGTCGCCAAAGGTCTGACCAGTCGGTGGGTCGCCAGTCCAGATCTTCGAACTTTTCGGTGCGGTAGGCGATCGCCAGATTGCTCCAGCGATAGGGGGCGGCCCAAATGGGGCCATCCGGGTCGAGGCGGCCTGCCTCATCCCGCTGGACAAATCGCCGCCAGGATTCCGGAAGCTGCTGCCAGCCGTCCAGGTTAGCAATGGGCAGGGGAGCGATGAGCTGCTGCTGAATCGCTGTTGTCAGCCAGTAGTCCCCCAGGGTTTGCAGGCTGGGGGGCGCAGGGTTAGAAGGTGATGGCTCATTGAGGAGGGCAAACAGGTCGGCCAGCTGCTCCTGGGGCGAAAGGTTAACTCGTATCTGGGAATTCAGGTTGCGCTCAAATTCCCGCAGCAAAATCGGGGGCAGCGAGCTTTCCAGAAACTGCACCGTCAGGCCAACCGCTATTCCTGGCTGACATTGGGACAGCAGAGAACCCAGGATGAGTCCTCCGATGCCAATCAGCAGCGATCGCCGTCCCAGACTATTCGCTTTACTTGGGTCTTGATGGGTCATAGAAACAACGTTAGCAAGAAAACGCTGTCCCTGTATGGCCCGCCCTTAGAGACTGTCCGTTGTGCCCACTTCAGCTCGGGAAGAGGTGGACTGAACGTCACTGTGACCCATACCAGCAGCGATCGCCCGCAGCACGGAAATCTGGTCTTGAAAGTCCAGGTTCTCAATCCGCTGGAGGATCTGGTTCAGATTCTCCGTTGCCTCGTAGTCATCAGGCATATCCACCACCGTATCGCCCATCGCCCTGGCCCAGGCATACCAGACCATCAGGCGATTGTTCTCCGACAGTGCGCCGTAGTAGCGGGAGTAGTCCGTATCGGCGCAATTGACGATGTCCCGCATGGCCGTGAGCTGGTCGTCTTTGGAAAGCTGGTAGAAGTCGCCCAGCAGCACCGGGGCCAGTTCCGGTTCAGCAGCCGTGGGAGCCGCCGGGGTGATGGAATCTCCCATCTTTTCGTAGATGTAGTAAAACAGGGCCAGCTTGGGGTCAGTTTCCAGGGAATCAAAGTCCTGGGCGATCGCCCGCTCCTCGTCGGACAGAAACTGCATGAGTTTATCCATTGCGGCTGTCATAAATCGTTCTCCTAATGAAGGTTGATAGGGGGAGGTTAATCAAATCCAACTCAAACCAAAGCGTTAGCAACTGGCCTCAAGTTCAGTCAGGTTAAGGTTAAAGCGCTTGGCGATCGCATCCAGAATGGTTCGCTCGGCGGGGGTGACCACACCGTCCTGCTTGGCGATGCGGCAGCACTGAACCGCAACAGGGGCCGCCAGGCCGGGATGCAGCTCGTCTAGCAAGCTCTCCAGGGGCCGGGGGGCATCCAGGTGCTGGGCGACGGCTTCATGGGCGGAATGGGTGAGCGAAAGCCGCTCCAGCTCTGGCAAAATCTCGTCCCTGGCCCGGTCGGGATAGCTGATCAGCACCATGTGGGCAATGATTTGATCCATGACGGACTGCTGGGCGATCGCATCCTGCATAGAGTCCGCCGACTCCGCCTTCAGCGCCTCGGTGTCTACCTTGCCGTCTGCCGACTGGCGCTTGGCCTCGTAATACCGGCAGGCCACAAAGCCCAGGGAATACACGACTGCCGCGTTGGAGGTGGCACCCACCACTGCTCCAATGCCGGGAATCAACTCAACGAAGCTCAGCCCCGTCTTGAGGACGCCCGACCCACCCAGGGAAAGTCCGTAGATGGTGAGTACTTCCCCCCGCCGAGCCGGGTCATCCAGTGAAAAGCCGTAGGCAGCGGCGATGCGGTGAATCATCTCCGCCTGGAGGGCCGTAATCGCCGCCAAATCTACGGCAAACAGCGTTAGCGCCAGGGGCGGCACCAGGTTCGTGACCAGGCCAATGGTGCCCGCCTTGGTGGCGGTATCAACAATGATGCGATGGGCCAGTTGATCCGCGCTTTCGACCGGATACTGGCGGCGCAGATCGTTGACCTCTTTGGCGGCCTTTTCGGTATCGACTTTCCCCAGCAGCAGCGGCAGGCGATCGGCAAAGGGGAGGCGGGTCAGCGCCTTGAACATTGAATTGTCCGTTATGAAGGTGGCGATGCCTCCCACCTGCTGGGTGGCCTCTTCCAGAAACCTGTGCAGCGCTGTGGTCGATGACTCACTCAGATCAGTCATGACTTCCGTGACGGACGTCAGGGTTTTTGAAACATGTCCCGCCGCTGCGGTCACCGATTCGCTCACCTGGGCGATGGGATCCTTTTGGGTGGACTTTTCAGTGGTCTGGTCAAATGCCGACGGACTATCTTGCTGTGCCGTGGGCGGATACTTTGGCTGATTCATTATGGCCCTCCTTAACCTGTAGCCAGGTTAGGGAATTTGGCCGGGAAATTCATCCCCACCTCGGCAGAGTCAACCGCCGCCCTTTAGCTATCGGCAGAGGGATATTGCTGGGTTCTCAGGGTGAGGGATACCCGCTCATTTTCCCGCTGCACCTGCATATCCAGGGGGCGATCGATGCCCGTGGCCTTTACCGCCGCCTGCACCTCTGCCGCCTGGGTGACCGCTTGCCCGTTCACCGCCTGCACCACGTCGCCGGGACGCAGGCCAGACCGAGCCGCAGGAGAATTGCGGTTCACTGCCAGAACGATGACGCCGCGATCGCTCGTCACCGAAAAGGGATTGTTGGGCATGGCATTAATCCGCTGCCGGGTGGTGGGCGTTAAATCAACCATTTGCACGCCGATGTAGGGATGGTCAGCGTAACCCTTTTCCACGATTTGCAGCGCCACTTCCTGGGCCGTAGCGATGGGGATGGCGAACCCCAACCCCTGGGTGCCGCCGATGATGGCGCTGTTGACACCGATCACCTCACCCGCCTGGTTCAGTAAGGGGCCGCCAGAGTTGCCGGGATTGATGGCCGCGTCCGTCTGGATAAAGCCCACATTCTTATCGGGAACGCCAATCTGCTGGCTGAGGCGATGGGTGGCGCTGATCACGCCCACGGTGACGGTCTCCTGAAGTCCCAGGGGGTTGCCAATGGCGATCGCCCACTGCCCCCGCTTCACCTGGTCGGAATCCCCCACGTCCACCGTCGGTAAATTCGTCGCTTCCACCTGGATCACAGCCACGTCAGTCACCGGGTCAGACCCCAGCACCGTTCCTGGCAAAATCCGACCGTCCGCAAAGGACACCGACACCGTATCCGCCCGGTTGACCACATGGGCGTTGGTGATCACCTTGCCGTCCGGCGTGATCACAAAGCCAGAGCCAATGCCCTGAAGCTGTCGCCCATAGCCACCCTGGGGCGCACCGCTGAAGAAAGGCCGCAGAAAATCCGGGACGTTGCCCCCTCCCAACTGACGAGAGACGTTGATTTGCACCACCGCATCTTCGGCTCGCTTGACGGCACGGGAAACAAAGTTATCGTTATCCAGCGGTAGTGGCGCTGCGGAGGTGCCCATCTGCATGAGCGGCAGGTTTGACGGCAGGGGAGCGGCGGTTATAGGGGAGGCGATCGCCCCACCTGACGCCATCCCCATCACCAGGATCAAAATCACCAAGGTTTGGAAAAATATCTCCGACAAAGCCTTGCTAAAGGGTACTTGCGGACTTTTCATCGAACGGCTTTGCTGGGTGCGCGGTGCCCACAACAGCCGTTTAATCTGCTGCCACAGGGTTTGAAAGACTTTTCTCCAGTTAATCATTCGCTGCATGGTAATGGTGTCCTTTATGACGACTCCGAACCCTTACTCCAAACCAGGGGAAGCGGCACTGACCTGGTTGGATAGCAGGGGATAGCGGAAAATAGCCGCAGCATGTCCTGTTCCGGGGATCTGATCCGCCGCAACGGCGTAGACCGTTCCTCCATTGAGGACGGTATGAATGGCGGCAATATCCAGCAGATCAAGGGTTTTGGGGCTTTGCTGCTCCGTCAGCGTCACCTTTGAAGCGTCTGGATCAACGGTGCCCCACTGGTGGGCGTGGGTAGCCACAAACAGGGTATCTACCTGCCCCCGATAGGCCGCCAGGACGATATCTTGAATACGGTTGGTGGCCTGCCCTGTTCCCTGGAATGAGCCAAAGGTTTCCACCGTCTGCCGCTGGGTGGCTGCAAAACGAGGCTTCATAATTTCCCAGGCCCGCTGGTGCAGTTCCTCGTCATCCATGCCGCCTTCTGGATCGACCTTGCCGGTTATTTGCTCTTCTACCAGGTGAGGGTAGGTACTGGAGTCGCGGTAGATATCCAGCACATATTCCACCCCTGCAAGCACCATGGGCATATTTTCCAGGTGCAAATGCTTTTGCAACGTGCGATCGACGATCTGGCAGTAGCGGCGGATTTCATCTTTCTTTTCTTCGCCCCCCGTGCCCACACCCTGCCCGTGGCGAATGGGTGTATGGTTCCGGGCTTCACGATGGAACCGCAACTGCGCCTCTTTCTGGTCGTACTTCAAGGCGTCTTCCAGGTTTGCTGGCAGATCTTCCAGGGGAACGGGGGCGATCGCATCCCGCGAAGCCAGATAAAGCCTGACCGCTCCCTGGCTAAGGGCCAGTAAGAAGAAGCGCCCATTGTTTTGCAGCAATGGTAGCAAGGGCTTGAGGTAGAAGCGATCGCCCACCACCACCTGTTCTTCAAAACTTTCAGGCAGGCGATATTCTTGCATTCCCTCCGGTGTGATGAAAAGCGCCAGACCGTGGCTTTGGTGTCGCCAAAACTCTCCATCACCAGCCTGCACCAGATTACTGGCGGGCATGAGCAGTTGACGGGCGTCATCCTCCCGTAAACCAAGCTGCACCAACTGCTGCTGGGCCTGACGAGTCAAATCCTTCAGCCGAATTGGATCCTGACGAGTCTCAGGGCCAGCCTTGTGAGTTGGCAGGTAGATAGAAACACAGGGCTGGTGTTGAGCCTCAACCAGGTTTTGCAGGTCTGCTGTCGCGAATACAGTCATGGATGGTCTCTAATTGCATCTCGTATCTTCGAAGGTAGCGAGTCAGAAACACGGGTTTAATCTACCGCTAGGGTGAATCTTCAGAAAAGGCGATCGCCCTTCCTTCTCCAATCCGCCTAATCTCTGCCCCTTTGCTCGCTATGGTTCAAAACTCTCCGGTTCCTCCGTTGGGTAGTCCTCTGGCAAATGCCCCCATGGTAGAGTCGCGGTGTATTTTAACGGACGGGTGAAATGGTTTGAACCTAGACCACTGGATTAGTCTCATTGCGCTGCTTATTGCCCTCTATTTTCTTTGGCAAGTCCGACTCATCCTTCTACTGCTGCTCACGGCGGTTGTGCTGGCAACCGTTTTGGATCACGTTGTGCGGCGGCTGCAAAAGGTTGTACGGCGGCGGGGTGTGGCGATTGTCTTGGTGCTGCTGAGCCTGTTTCTCCTCATGGCTTTGGCTGGCTGGCTGGTCGTGCCTTCCCTGATTCAGCAGGTCCAGGACCTTGAGGAACTCGTTCCCATCGGCATCCAAAGAATCAGCGATTGGATTGCCCGCATGCAGGAAGTGCTGCCCGTTGCCGTCGTTGACGGAGTTCGCAACTTTCTCAACCGGCTGGTAGACTCCCCCCGCTCCCTCGTGGGCAACATTTTTGATAATTTCTTTTCATTCTTTTCAAATACTTTGACCGTCCTCCTGCACGTGCTGCTGATTACGGTGCTCACCATCATGCTGCTGGCCAGCCCGATGCCTTACCGGCATGTGTTTATCAAACTCTTTCCGGCTTCCTATCGAGGAAGAATTAGCGATGTTTTGGATGATTGCTATGTTTCTCTGGGGGGATGGGCGCTTGGTATTTTGTTCAATATGACCGTCATCTCGGTGATGAGTGGCCTGGGCCTGTGGCTTTTGGGAGTTCCCCTGGCCCTAACCAATGCTGTGATTGCGGGTGTGCTCACTTTCATTCCCAACTTTGGCCCCACTTTGAGCGTCATCCCTCCCATGATTTTGGCGCTTATTGAGGCTCCCTGGAAAGCTCTGGCCGTCCTTATTCTCTACATTGCCATCCAGCAGTTAGAAAGTAATCTACTAACGCCGCTGGTGATGAAGCGGCAGGTGGATCTTCTACCCGCTTTGACGCTGGTGGCACAGGTTGTTTTTGCCGCATTTTTTGGCTTTTTGGGCCTGTTTTTGGCTTTGCCGCTGGCAATTATTGGCCAGGTTATTCTCAGGGAAGTGGTGGTCAAAGATACCCTCGACCATCGCTAGGTATAGCGTTACGCTTTCGCGTTAGGACACTTAAGAAGTGTGGAACCCCCGCGACGCGGGGGTTCCACACTCAAACCTCAGCCCGTAGGGCTATATCTTTCCTTGGGGCGATGCTGCATTGGATTAAAAGTTATTACGTTGATAGTGGGAGTATTTAGCTGAACGTTCGTGGGTTTGAGTTGTTCAGTTTACGTACTTGAAATTAAGATTTTTCGGACGTCCGCTTAACTCAACATAAAAGTCAGCGAAGAGAAATAGTTATCAGCTATTAGCCACCCATCCCATGACAAACCCCATCATAGATAAAAGCCAGAGCGACCGACCCATTCCCGCGTCGCCTCCAACTACGTCGTCCCCAGCCGCGCCGCCCCCGACCGTTCTACCAGCCCAGGCTCAGCAAAGTGCCAAACTCCTGCGGCTGGCGGGCTGGTCGAGCTTTTGGCTACAGCTTCTCATCGGCGTGGTCTCCATCGTCATGCTGCTGTTTGTCAGCTTCAGCCGTAACTTGAGCGACGACGCCACGAATATTCAGACGGGCTTCTCCATCTTTCTTATTGCCATCGGCATTGCCGTTTTGCTGTTTAGCACCTTCACGTCCTTTCGCTACACGCGGCTTGGGAAGCGCATCACCAGCACCGTTCCCCACCGGCAGCCGTCTAAGCAGGATGTGCTGCAAGTGCTTCACGTCGGGGCGATCGCCAGCTTAGTGGGCATGGCTCTCACCATCCTGGCCTCCGCCGTCAGCACAGGCGTTCTGTTGGCAAAGCTCATGGCCCAGCCCCAGGGTGCCGCCATTTATGACCCTACGGAAATTGTGCGGGTTATTGACGTGCTGGTGATCATGGCGGGGATTGCGGTGGTAGCCGCCCACTACGGCAGTTCCGTCACCTCCCTGTGGCTGATTAACCGCATCAAATAGACCGGCGATCTGTCCTGATTACCCCATCACCGCCTTGCAAGTAGGGATTGAACTCCACACACGCTAGCAGGGCGATGGTTATTTCAAAGCGCGATCGCAACTTTTTGTTCCCAGAAAGCCTACTGGTTCTGGGAATTTTTACTGGGGGATGGCTGTTTTCCACGGCGGGAGCTGGCGGAGCACAATCGGCTCCCCCTCGCCTGTCTCCCGATGCCCAACTGGTGGCCCAGGCCAGTACCGATAGCTGGTATACCCTGGGGGCGGGCGATCGCATCCACCTCGAAGTATTCGACGCCCCTGAATACACGGGGGAGCATCAAATTCTGCCCGACGGCTCCATTAGCCTGCCGCTGGTGGGGGCGGTGCGCCTCCAGGGGCTGACTCTTGACCAGGCTTCTGATCGGCTTTCCGAGAGATTAGCCCCCATTCTGCGGCGGCCTCTGGCGACGGTGAGACTGCTGGAAGCCCGTGCCCTGACGCTGTCGGTGTCGGGGGAGGTGAACCGTCCCGGAGCCTACACCCTTTCCCTGGAGGATGCGGACAGCGTGCCCACCGTTACCCAGGCCATTCAGCTCGCGGGGGGCATTACCCAGTCCGCCGACATTCGCAACGTCCAGGTCGTCCGGGTCAATCCCACGACCCAGGCTCCCCAGGGGGTGCTGGTGGCCAACCTGTGGCAATTGCTGCAAGAAGGGGATTTGCAGCAGGATCGGGCGCTGCGGGATGGCGATCGCATCGTCGTTCCTCCCGCCACTAGCCTGGACCTGAACGAGACCACCGACCTGGCCGCCGCCAATTTTTCCCCCGCCACCATTCCAGTGAATGTGGTGGGTGAGGTGGGCGATCCGGGAACGATACAGGTGCCTCCCCACACGCCCCTGAATCAGGCGATTCTGGCGGCGGGGGGTTTTAATAATCGCGCCCGCAAAGGCCGAGTAGAATTGGTGCGGCTCCATGCCAACGGCACCGTCAGCCAGGAGGAAATCGAGGTCGATCTGGCCCAGGATGTCAACCATACCACCAACCCCCCCCTGCGTCCCTATGACACGATCATCGTCAACCGCTCCACCTTCACCCGCATCACCGACCAGGTGGGGCGGGCACTGGGGCCGTTTACCGGGTTCTTTAGCTTTTTGCGGATTTTCGGACTCTGATTTTCAGTTAATGCTCCTCAAGCTGATGTTTCAGATGGGGGAGCGCCCTCTGGCTGAAGATAGCCCGCCGCCACGCAGTCGTCCACGACCTGCTGTAGCCAGTCCCACAGGGCGGGACAGCCTTCCTGTACGGGGGCAATCCGCCCCATCACCTGATCCCGCCGAATGCCGTGAATTCGCCAGGTGCCGCCCTGGGTCTGCTGATTGTGCAGCAGCGGCTGAATCCGATCCAGAGCCGCAGCAAACTGAGCCTCCGCCGTTGCCCGAGCCTCAAACTCCTCCCAGATCTGCCGCAGGTCGTGCCCCTGATCCGCAGGCAGCAGGCCAAACAGGCGATCCGCCGCCCGCTGCTCTCGCTCCGCCTTGTCCAGGTTCCCCTGCTGGTCATAGCAAAAGGTATCCCCAGCGTCGATTTCCACCAGGTCGTGGATCAGCAGCATCTTCATCACCCGCGCCACGTCAATCGGGACGGGGGCATACTCCGTCAGCAGCATGGCCATCATCGCCAGGTGCCAGGAATGCTCGGCGCTGTTCTCCTGCCGGGAACCGTCCGTCAACAGGGTCTGCCGCAGGACTTGCTTCAGCCGGTCGATTTCTAAAATGAACTGAATCTGCTGCTGGAGGCGATCGCCCACCATTAATACCCCCCTACCGGTTGATGAAGGATGCGATGCGCTCGGCGGCGATCGCCAATCTCTCCGGCGGATGCACCAGGGCCAGCCGAATATAGCCTTCCCCCGACTTGCCAAATCCCGCACCGGGGGCGGCGGCGACGCCTGTGGCTTTCACCAGCTCCTGGCAAAACTGCATGGAATTCTGGTTCCAGGGTTCGGGAAGTTTGGCCCAGACGTACATGGTGGCGCTGGGTTTAGGAACGGCCCAGCCCATGCGGTGCAGGGTGTCCACAAAGGCATCCCGCCGCTGCCGGAAGGTGGCCACCGTCTGCTGGACGGGTTCCTGGGGGCCGGTGAGGGCGGCGATCGCCCCGTTCAAAATGCCCCGATACTGGTTGAAGTCAATGGATGCCTTCACCTGCCGCAGCGCCCGAATCAGGTCGGGATTGCCCACGGCGTAGCCCACCCGAAAGCCGCCCATGTTGTAGGACTTGGACATGGTGAAGAACTCGATGGAGACGGACTTATCCCGGTCGGCCTGGAACACGGAGGGGGCGATTGCCCCGTCAAACGTCACGTCTGCATAGGGAAAGTCGTGGACCAGCACCAGATCGTGCTGCTGGCAAAAGGCGACGGCTTCCTCAAAGAAAGGGAGGGGGGCAACTGCCGTAGTGGGGTTGTGGGGATAGCTGAGCACCATCAGGCGCGACTGCTCCAGCACGGCGGCGGGAATGTCGCCCAGCACGGGCAGAAAATCCGTCTCGGCGGTGCAGGGCATGGTGTAAATCTGCCCATTGGCCAGATAGACGCCCCCGGCATGGGAGGGATAACCCGGATCTTGCAGTAGGGCAAAGTCCCCTGGATTGAGTAGGGCCAGGGGCAGGTGGGCCGTCCCCTCCTGGCAGCCAATCAGCGCCAGCACTTCGGTTTCGGGGTCGGCGGGAATGCCGTACTTTTGGGTAAACCACTGGGCGGCGGCGACCCGGAAGTCACGGGTGCCGTGGTAGAGCAGGTAGCCGTGGGTGCTCGGGTCGGTGAGGGATTGGGCGATCGCGTCCAGCACATGGGGAGCCGCCGCCAGGTCAGACGACCCCAGGGACAGGTCGATGATCTCCCGTCCCGCAGCTCTGGCCTCCGCCTTGGCCTGATCCATATCGGCAAAGACGTTGGCCTGAAAGGACTGTAAGCGATCGGCAAATTTCATAGCTCTCCTACCTCAAGTTTCCTGCCCTGCGACTAGCTCAGTTCAAAGGTTGAGCTTTAAATTAAGGAACGAGAATGAAATAACCTGTGCGATGATTGCCTTCTCTGTACGAGATTGGCAATGCCAAGCCCCCATCCAGGAAATTGCACTTTATTTAATTCCTATTCCTGAAGCTGCTCAACTCAAAACTCAAAACTTATTAACGCTCCCCCTCCTAAGCCGCTGGCGAGAGGTGGGCATCTAAAAACGTCGCTAGCTTCTCCTTACTCAGCGCTCCCTCAATGCCGTCCGTTTGTTCGCCGTTTTGAAACAGGCGCAGGGCCGGAACGCCTTCTACCTTGCAGCGGGCCACCCAGTCGGGGTTGGGGTCTACCTCCAGCTTCACCACCTTCAGGTTGTCGTAGTTCTGCACCACCTTTTCCAGGATTGGACTCATCAAGCGACAGGGGCCACACCAGGGTGCCCAAAAGTAGACCAGCACCGGCTGAGACGCCTGGAGAACTTCAGCTTCAAACTGTGCATCGGTGATTTGAACAACGCTACCCATTGTGCCTCCTAACCTGAAAAACTGCCTCTTTCTAGGTTACCTGGGAATCGGGGGCGAATAGCCATTCGCCCCTACAGCGTTCTGACGAATACCGCCTATTGCTGCGTGTCGCGGATGAAATAGCGGGAGGTATTTTCCTGGGGTGAGCGATAGACCATCAGCTCATAGCCATTGTCCAGGCGATAGAGCTGATAAATGCTCTCATCTACTGTGATCTGCTGCTCCCGAGGAATACCCGCATTCTCTGGGAAGAACCCGCCCCGGGTGACAACAGTATAGCCATCCAGGATGGAAAAAGCCTCGCTAAAAATGAGGTTGTAGTCGCCTTCGAAGTTAGGATCGCTCTGCAAATCAGCAAAGACCCCCCGCGAAATCACGTCGGAGGCTTCCGCCATCTCCTGCATCAACACAAACTGCTGCTTGCCTTCCCGAATGAAAGTCTGGGCCTCAGCCGCAAAGCTACCAGCCATCAGCATGCTGCCAACCAGGGTCATTTGAAACAGCCAGTTCAATCGCATCATGATCCCTCTCCTATTTTTTCTGCACGGATGAATGAATTGACATGAAAAATCAACCCAGCAGGTGGATGCGCCTGCCAGATTCAGGCTGATCGTACCCAGAAACAATAGATTGGGATTTGGCGGTGGGACACTTTTGCCTTAAAGCTGGGACTGGACGAAGGTCGCCAACCGCTCCAGCCCTTTTTGAATCGTCGCCAGGTCGGTGGCGTAGGACAGGCGAATGTAGTTATCTGCCCCAAAAGCAATGCCGGGGATGGTGGCCACCTGGTGGGTCTCCAGCAGGGCTTTGCAGAACTCTAGGGAGGTCAGGCCCGTCTTGCTAATGTCGGCAAACATGTAGAAGGCTCCATCCGGCTTGGGGCAGGCGATGCCGGGAATGGCGTTGAGGCCATCGAGCATCACCTGACGGCGCTTGGTAAAGGCGGCCAGCATCTCCTGTACACAGTCCTGGGATTCTTCTAACGCGGCGATCGCCCCATACTGAGCAAACGTGCAAACGTTAGAGGTGCTGTGCCCCTGAATTGAAACAGTGGCCTTAATAATCGGCGTGGGAGCCGCCAGATAGCCCACCCGCCAGCCCGTCATGGCGTAGGCTTTGGCAAAGCCGTTGCTGGTAATCGTGCGCTCAAACACTTGAGGGCTGACAGCGGCAATGCTCAGGTGCTCCGCCCCGTCGTAGAGAATCTTTTCGTAAATCTCATCCGAGACCACCCACAGGTCGTGCTCCACCACCACATCGGCCAAGGCGCGAATCTCGTCCGGGGAGTACACCATGCCCGTGGGGTTGGAGGGGGAGTTGAGCACAAACAGCTTGGTCTTGGGGGTGATCGCCTGCCGCAGCTGGTCGGGGGTGACGCGAAAGCCGTTCTCGGCAGAGGTTTCTACAATGACGGGCGTGCCCTCCGCCAGCTTAGTCATCTCTGGGTAGCTGACCCAGTAAGGGGCGGGAATGATCACCTCATCCCCTGGCTGGATCAGCGCCAGGATCAGATTAAACAAAGACTGCTTGCCGCCGTTGGTCACCGCGATGTTTTCCGGGGCGTAGGTGAGGCCGTTGTCCCGCTGGAGCTTGCGGGCGATCGCCTCCCGCAACCCCATCTCCCCAGCCGCCGGGCCATACCGGGTCTTCCCCGCATCCAGAGCCGCCTTGGCCGCCTCCCGGATATGAACCGGAGTATCAAAATCCGGCTCCCCCGCACTGAAGCTACAGACATCCAGCCCCTCCGCCCGCATGGCATTGGCTTTGGCCGTAATGGCGAGAGTCAGGGATGGTTGGACATGTTCAATGCGGGCAGCCAGGTTCATATAGATAATTTCCTTAAACAATAGATAGCACTGCTGGTCTCAGCCGGGGTAAGCCCCAATCGCTGCAAGCGGTACCGCGAGCCAATCAAGACACTGTAGGGTGCGTTGTGACCAACGCGCCACCCCACATAACTTTGGTGCGTCACGCAAGGCGATGACACATCCTACGAGATATAAGTTTGTTCTACCCAGAATATCGCTACTCCGGGTAGAGCTACAATGCCATGTCAACAACGTTTGATATATCCGCAGATGACGCAGATGAACGCAGATAGAAAATCGGCAGGCACACTCTACCATCTGCGAAATCTGCGAAATCTGCGGACAAATCCCGTTCCAAAAAGTACCTTACATCAGGCGATCGTCACATCCGGGGAGAGGTAAACGTCCTGGATGGCGTGGAACAGCCGGATGCCTTCTTCCATCGGGCGCTGGAAGGTCTTGCGGCCCGAAATCAGGCCACAGCCCCCGGCCCGCTTGTTAATCACGGCAGTGCGCACCGCTTCCGCAAAGTCATTCTTCCCGGAGGAACCGCCGGAGTTAATCAAGCCAATGCGTCCGGCGTAGCCATTGAGCACCTGATAACGGGTGAGATCGATGGGGTGATCGCTGGACAGCTCGGAGTAAACCAGGTCGTGGGTTTTACCGTAGCTCTTGCCCGTGGCCCGCTCCACTGCCTGGTAGCCCCGGTTGGTGGTGGGCAGCTTCTGCTTGACGATATCCGCCTCGATGGTGGCTCCAATATGGATGGCCTGCCCCGTCAGGTCAGCGGCCAGATGGTAGTCCTCCTCCTGCTTGAACACGCTGTTGCGCAAGTAGCACCAGAGAATGGTGGCCATACCCAACTTATGGGCACGGGCAAAAGCCTTGCTCACCTCCTGAATCTGGCGATCGGATTCTGGCGAACCAAAGTAAATGGTGGCCCCGACCGCCACGGCTCCCAGATTCCAGGCCTGCTCCACCGAGCCGTACAGGATCTGGTCGTACTCGTTGGGGTAGCTCAGCAGCTCACTGTGGTTGATTTTGACAATAAAGGGGATGCGGTGGGCATACTTGCGAGCCACGCTGCCCATCACTCCCAGGGTGGTGGCAACGGCATTACAGCCCGATTCCATCGCCAGCCGCAGAATATTCTCGCTGTCGAAATAAATGGGGTTGGGGGCAAACGAAGCCGCAGCGGAGTGCTCGATCCCCTGATCTACCGGCAGGATGGACATGTAGCCAGTATTGGCCAGGCGTCCGGTGGAGTAGAGCTGTTGCAAACTACGCAGCACCTGGGGGTTGCGATCGCTCTGAACAAAAATCCGATTCACCCAGTCTGGCCCAGGCAGGTGCAGCATATCTTTCGATACCTTGGCCCGATGGTTGAGCAGGCTGTCGGCTTCGTCGCCCAGATAGGATTCAATGGATTGAGGCGCGGAGGGGGTTGCGATAACCACGGCAGTTTCCTCGAAATTCAGCAGAATCAGGCCACCTTCATGCTGGCACGGTCGCTCGAAGGCGTGGCATGATTCACGTCATACACCACCCTATTTCGGCGGCAAGCCCCTCCTCATGGATCTAGGGAAAGATTTTGGGCAAAAGCTGACATCTTTATGAAGATTGATAAAACCACCCCATCCATTCACTGCTCCGATGCCTTTCTGACCCTGGCCGCAGCCGAATTTGACCCCATCGTCGCGTTTTACCAGGCGCTGCTGGGGCGATCGCCCACCTCCCACATCCCCAATGTCTACGCCGAATTCCAGCTCCCAGGACTGCGGCTGGCCATCTTCAAACCCAAATCCGACCACGAAGCGGAATTTTCCCAGCCCACCCGGTCAGGGTTCAGCCTGTGTCTGGAGGTGGCGGATTTGGAAGGGGCGATCGCCCACCTCACCGCCATCGGGCATCCACCGACAGGGGCGATCGTCACCGCCTCCCACGGTCGCGAACTCTATGCCTACGATCCTGCTGGGAATCGCCTGATCTTACATCAGTCTCACTAGACACAGACGGAAAACATTTCTGGTCCACTGCATCCACTTTTGGGTAGATTTTAGGTGTATCCGTGGTACTGACCCTGATCCCCATTATTTGTCCCAATAACCTACCCAACCAAAGGATGAACGGCTATGAAATGGAGTTTTCTCGCGGCGATCGCCCTCACCCTCTCCACTGGTTTTCTCGCAGAAGCCTTTCACCCCAGCGAAAGCGCTGCCCAAACCGCTGAGCCGACCCGCATAATCCTCGCCCAGGCCAGTGACTGGGAGCCAATCGCCCGCATTGACCCCGATCGCCCCGTACAGATTCGCCTGGTGAATCGGGCGGGTGTACCCGTGGAGTATGGGCTGACGGACAACGACGCCGCTCCCCGCCAGCTCGCCAGTGGTGCAACCGCCTCTATCAGTCAGGTATCAGCACCCGCCTACATGCTGATCAACCCGATGACCACCAGCGTCAATCTCAGCTACGACATCACAGCGTCAAACAACGTTGTGAATGTGGAGATTCGGCAGATTGACAACGATTTACCCGGCTACTCCACCTTTAACATCGACTGGGGCGGCGGCATTTACGTCTACTAGGCACTTTTTAGAAAAGGTTTTACCGTTTGTCGGGACAGTATGGCACGAGTCCGCAGATTTCGCAGATTTCGCAGATGAATAGTGTTCCTGCCGATTCTTAATCTGCGTCCATCTGCGTCATCTGCGGATGTATCAGACGGTGTTGACAGAAAACGGTTCAAGAGGCGATCGCCCGCAAAACCCAGCCGATGATAATCCCAATGCCGCCAAACCGCACTGCCTGCCAGAAGGGTTCCTTGAGGCTGCTCCAGGTGAAGAGCTGGCTTTCCAAAATCACGTCCAGCTCCTCCAGGCGGTGCTTGATTTCCTTGAGTTCATCCTGAAGCTGGCGGGTGCGGTGCTGGCGCAGTTCGCTCTGGGCACGGCTGAGACGCGTTCGCAGCTCATGCTGGCGGGCCTGGGCGGCGAGTACCTGGGCGTGGCGGTCCTGGAGCGATCGCAGGGAGGCTTCCACCTCCTGGAGCGATCGCCCAAAATCATCGAGTTCCGGCTCATGCGGGTCGGCTTTTTGTGGGTCGGGATCGGCTGATTCCGGCTCTTCCGGGGGCAAATCCTTAGGAGATGGTGAATTCTGGGGCGGCGTCATAGGGAGATTGTAGAGTAGAAACAGATGCGGGCAGCTTCAGGCTCCCCATTCTATATAATTTCCCCATTTAGTTTGCAGAGTCCGCTATGACACCCAATTCCGCCACCCCTCTAACCGCCCCGTCCCTCACCTCGGCCACCAGTCAAGCCCTGGCCGACGTGGATACCCTCGATCTCGCGCAAGCCCTGGCCGAGCGGCTGGCGATCGCCCCCAACGACTGGCACCGCCTCAAGGGAAATCGGTCAGCCCGCGCCCAAGAACAGGCGGCGATCGCCCTGGTTTACCTGCTAAAAAACCAGCCCGAGGAAGCCCTGCCCCGCCTCCAGCAAGCGGCTGGCTGGCTGGATCGTTCGATCTCTGCCCCTCCCTGCCCGACCCACGGCCCGTCCAAATAGGGGCACAGCATTCGGCGGAATCTTCTGGTTCAAGACAAGAGTTTTGTTCTGAATGCTTCGCCCTACCGCTCGTCGCCTTCTTCCTCCAACCGCATAGGCTGGGATGAGACGCGCAGCCCAGCCTTAATCAGAAAATCAATTTGTGCTGGAGTGGCTGAAGAGGTCGGGGTGACGGAGCTGGCACTCACGGTGGGCAGGTTCAGCATGCCCGTGCTCTGATGCACCACCAGGCTGAGAACGCAGGAGCAGATCGCCAGCAGGCACATGTCCAGATTGCGCCCAGAGAGAAGCCGTCGAATGGTGTGGAGGTTGTCCATGCGGCTGGCACTGGGACGACTCTCAACCAAAACGGTCGGAGTGCGGCGGCGCATCATCTGGGATGTCAAATCAGGGTTCATAGGCTTGTCATTAATGGGCGATGTGCAAAACTACTCAACTCTAGCGCAGCGATCGCCTTTGCTAGACAATTCTGCCCTTTCTCTTAGAATGCCCCAACCGCTCCCAAATCTGGCAGTGGTTTGGACGGTTACAGGAACGGCTCCCCTTTTGAAAGATGATTTTCTGTAGTTGGAAGAAGTTTGTGATGCCGAGCATCTGTAAAGGGGCGATCGCGTGGATTTGAAGCTGACGGGAGCAACCCTGCCGGGACAATGGGGTCTTTGGGACGTGGCGATCGCCGCTGGACAGATCCAAGCAGTGGCACCCCACCTGCCAGGCGCAGCGAAGCAGGTTCTACACACCCATGGCAATCTGGTGATTCCCGGACTGGTAGACGCCCACATTCATTTGGACAAAGCCCTGCTGCTGGATCGGTGTCGCGCCCAGACGGGAGGTTTTTCCGAAGCCCTCCAGCAAACCCTCCAGGCCAAGCAAAATTTCACCATTGCCGACATTCAGCAGCGGGCGCGGCGGGTAATGGCCGGGGCGATCGCCGCTGGCACTACCACCATGCGCAGCCATGTAGAGGTTGATCCCATCGTTGGCCTCAATAACCTGGAAGCCCTGCTGCCCCTGCGGGACGAGTTCGCCTGGGGACTAACTCTCCAGCTAGCCGTGTTCGCCCAGGACGGAATTACCGATCAGCCGGGAAGTGTCGAGCTGCTGCGGCAGGCCATGACCCTGGGCGGCGACGTCATCGGCTCTGCACCCTACACCGATCCCGATCCCCAGGCCAACATTCGGATCATCTTCGAGATTGCCGCTGAATTTGATCGGGCGATCGACTTCCATCTCGATTTTCCAGACGATGACGCCCCTCTCCTGCTGCCTCTGGTAATTGAGGAAACGCAGCGGCGCGGCTGGCAGGGGCGGGTCTGTGTGGGGCACCTCACCAAACTCACCCGCCTGCCGCCCGATGAGCTGGAGGCGATCGCCCGTCAAACCGCCGACGCAGGCATCTCCGTCCTGGCGCTGCCTTCGACCGATCTCTACATGATGGCCCGGCAGGACACCCACAACGTGCGGCGGGGCGTCGCTCCTATCCATCAGCTCAGCCAGTGGGGGGTTAATGTCGGGCTGGCCACCAACAACGTGCTTAATTTGTTTACTCCCTTTGGCGATGGCGATCTGCTGAAAATGTGTACCCTGCTGGCCCAGGTACTCCATCTGGGAACTCCCGCCCAGCACGAGCTGTGCCTCCGCATGGTGACGGATCAGGCCGCCCAGGCCATCGGCATTCACGATGTGGGGCTGGCCCCTGGCTGTCGGGCCGACCTGGTGCTGCTCAATGTCCCATCCGTAACCGAGGCCGTGGGAACGGCTCCGGGCGATCGCACCGTGATCAAAAATGGTCAGGTGGTTTCGATTCGCACCACAACTCAACAGTGGCCCCTGCAAACAAGCTCTAAAGTTTGAGTTTTAAGCTTTGAGTTTTGAGTTTTGGCGATTACGGCTCGACGATCACAGGGGTTCCCACTGCCACGATTTCGAACAGGGCACGGACGTCGTTGTTGAACATCCGCACACAGCCATGGGAGGCAGCCCGACCCACCGAGCCTTCGTTGGGGGTGCCGTGGAAGCCGATGTAGTTGTTGCCGTCAGTCCAGAAGCCAATCCAGCGATCGCCCAGGGGATTCTGCGGCCCCACTCCAATTACCTGGCCAGTGAAGGGATTGCGCCATTCCGGATTTTCCACCATGTTCAAAATCTCGTGCTGCCCCACCGGGGTTTCCCAGCCCGGTTTACCAATGGCCACAGGGAAGCTGGTCTCCACGACATCGTCCCGATAGACATAAACCCGCCGCTCTCCCAGACGAATCACCAGCCGCAGCGTAGGCGTTACTTCTGGAAAAACTGGCATTGGGAAGGGCGGATCCAGAACGGCAGCAGTGGGATAGACGGGTTGCTGAAGTCGCAGTGCCCGAATTACGGGAGAGGCAACGCTGGGAGTGGGGTCACTGGTTTGCCCATGGGGAGTGCGGACTGCCTGCGTCGGCGCTTCAGGTTCAATAACTGGAACCTGGGCTGAAGTGGGCAGCACCCGGCCAACAGCCAGCATCATCGCCAGAGAAACCATCCAACCCTGCTTCCAGCCAGGTCGAGAAGTGCCCTGGGTAAGCCTAAAACCAGTAGCAATGGTTTGATGTGCGTTACTCATGACCCAAATTACAAACACCAGTTCAGTTGAGATTCTAATCCACCGATTCCCTACTGCCCTAAGCATAATTGCAGATTCTCAAACCGGCATAGGCCCGGAGTGGAGAAGGCGACGGTGGGATAAGCAGTGACCTATGCCCCTGGGTAGAGTTCTCGCCAGCGGGTTTGGATATCTTCAATCGTGAAAACCGACTGAAACGCCAGCCCCTCCTGCTGGTAGCGGGCCGCCCCCCCCTGCTGGCGATCGACAAGGGCAAGCACCCCCGCCACCTGATAGCCAATGTCCCGCAGACGATGCACCGCCGTCATCGCTGACTGCCCCGTGGTGACCACGTCTTCTAACACTATGACTGGCGTATCCTTGGGAAGTTCCGGGCCTTCCACGTAGGCGCGGGTGCCGTGGCCTTTGGCTTCTTTGCGGACGATTAATGCCGTGAGCGATCGCCCCTCATAGGCAGCCACCACGCTCACCGCCGTCACCATCGGATCAGCTCCCAGGGTTAACCCTGCCACCGCTACCACATCAGCTGGGATCAGGGGCAGCAGCACCTGCCCCATTAACTTTCCCCCCAGGGGGTGGAGCGTCACCTGCTTGCCATTGATGTAATAGTTACTGCGCTGCCCCGATGACAGCACAAAGTCCCCTTCCTGATAGGCAACGGTACAAAACAAATCAAGCAACTGGCATCGGAGCAGGTCAGCGTCGGCCATTTCCATCAACATCAATCACAATAAGTAGAACTGTATTGAAAAACGAAGGTTAGAAAACCGGGGGATCCCCCCGACGGGGCGCTACCCCGGTTTTCTAGCATGAATTTAATTGTGCCGACCTATTTAAGTTGATCAATTAGTATTACCATACGCTCTAAGATGGGGTATTACTAATCTGAACACGATTATTTGACCGCGATTACTCTGTGTCAGTATTCACTCAAAATATCTACTGCAAAATCTACTGCAAAGGAGCCTGAAGCATGAAAACAGCGTTGGTAAGGCTGCTAGTTGCGATTCCCATCGCTACGGCGGGGATCGCCTACGGGACAGGCGCTCACGCCCAGGAGGTCGATTTCGACTTAGAAGCCCAATCAATTCCCGAAGCACTCGAAGAAGCGTTCTTCTCCAATGATGAAGAATTTTTTGTGAACCGGGGCATTGGGCGGCAGTTGAGCTGGCTGTTGGGGTTTGGCTTCCCAGAAAACGAGATCGTTCGTGACGGGCGTGCGCTCGATCGCCTCTATAAGGAAATCCTTGAGCAACAGGTTTCCACCACTCCGCTAATCCGTACCCCCGACTTACCCAACCCCTATCAAACCTCGGTGCTCCTTTCCCCCGACCTCGATATCGTCGTGCAAGAATTCGAGCAAACCACCATCCGGCAGCCCATTCCCGCCCCTGCCGCCCCACCCCAGATCGTTGCTCCCCCACCGCCGCCCACTCCGGTGCCAGCCCTCTGGTAGCCTTGGGGCGATCGCAGGCTGGGCGGTCAGATTGACTCCAGCCTGCGGGCCGACTCTGAATTTTCGGAGTCCAGGGTGTTCGGAGTCCAGGGTGCAGGAATCGAACCTGCCTAAGGCGAATTATGAGTTCGCTGCCTCATCCGCTCGGCCAACCCTGGTTCATGCCGTGCTTTTGCGTGGTGGGTAACGCAGCACATCAGGCAACCATTCTAGCCCGAATTAGCCAGCCTCAACCCGTCCTGGTTGTGTAGACTAGGAGCATTCCCCAGAAAACCGATCCGCCCCTAACCATCCTACGCCTACTCCCATGAGACCTGTATGAGACTCGACCCAACCATTGCCTTTATTCTGATGTTTCTGTCGCTCATCGCCGGGGCCGCAGCCGTCAGTGCCTCATGGGGATACGCACTCGGGCGGAATGCGCTCCAGGGAATCACTCAACCAGATGTGCGCCCCAGCAGTCTTAAGCCAACCCAAACCAGCGGCCATCATCAAGAGCTAACTATCCTTTCAGAGACGGAAATCATCGAAGAGGTGAAGGCCCGCATGGGGCAGGGTAGTGACCAGTCTTCTGGGGCAGAACCGGGAGCCGCCAGTCAACTGGCAATCCGTGCCTCGCATCAGCAAGCCAGTGCCCCTGAATCGCATGAGAAACCAGTGACGACAATGGCATCCCAAACCGACACATCCCCAGGGGGAACTTTTGTATCTAACGGCTCTGCCTTCGTGGATTACCGGGCCGGGTTCCCTCGCATCTCTGAAAATCGGGGCGTTATCCTGGAGGTGCGTTCAGTAGAGCAGCAGGGCGACCAGTGGATTGCCAGCATCAGCGTACAAAATGTGGGGGCGCAGTCCGTTCAATTTCTGTCAGACTCGTTAAACGTCGTAGACAACCAGGGACGGCTGCTAGTGGCCAGCTTGAGCGGATTGCCGGTCGATCTGCTGCCAACAGGTGAAGAATACCGGGGAGCTATCAGCATCCCGGCTACACTGCTCTACGATTCAGAAACCCTCTCGCTCACCCTGGTGGATGCGTCCCGGCAGGGGGTTGAGCTGAGCGTTGCCGATATTCCGGTTGTACGATGACCATCTGCCCTGCAAAACAGACGATTCATATCTTAACTATCAATTGGGCTAAGGAGTCTGCCGCCCTGCTGTGTTGTTTGGCTTACGTCTACGGATGATTTCCAGCAACTTCGTTCTGCCAGTGATTCGGGTTGCCTCCACTCAACTCACTGCATCCGACATTTGGTGGCGGGGTTTGGCAGTTTGCCTGCTGATTGCTATCAACGCCTTCTTTGTGACGGCAGAATTTGCCATTGTATCGGTGCGGCGATCGCGCATTAACCAATTGGCCTCCAGCGGCGATCTCCAGGCCAAAACGGTACAGTCTCTACAGCAGAGCATTGAGCGGCTGCTGTCCACCACCCAGTTGGGCATCACCCTCTCCAGTCTGGCCCTGGGGTGGATTGGTGAAGACACCATTGCCCGTCCGCTGATGAATGGGCTAATGCAGGTCTTTCCCGACCGCATCGGGGGTTCCCTGGCCCATGCGATCGCCATTCCCCTGGCCTTCTTCCTGATTGCCTACCTGCAGATCGTGCTTGGGGAGCTGTGCCCCAAATCGGTGGCCCTCATTCATGCCGAACAACTGGCTCGGGTGCTGGGGCCGCCCAGTCTGGCGATCGCCCGGTTTTTCAACCCTTTCATCTGGGTGCTCAACCAATCCACCCGCTGGCTGCTGCGGCTGGTGGGCATACGCTACCAGCAAGAAGGGCTGTACAACCGCCTCACCCCTGAAGAACTCCAGTTGATTATCAGCACCTCTACAGAATCCCCTGGGTTGGAGGCGGAGGAGCGGGAGCTGCTTACCAATGTGCTGGAGTTTGGGGATGTTACCGCCGGTGAAGTGATGGTGCCCCGCACCAGCATTGTCGCCATCCCCGCCGACGCTACGTTTCAAACCCTTTTGGAGGAGGTGCGGGCCACAGGCCACTCCCGCTATCCGGTGATGGGAGAATCCCTAGACGACATCAGCGGTATTCTCCACTTCAAGGAGCTGGCGGCTCCCCTGGTGGAGGGCACCCTGACCATGGCCAGCTCTATCCAACCCTGGGTACGCCCGGCCCGCTTTGTGCCCGAAAACCTGCTGCTCAGCGAGCTGCTGCCGCTGATGCAGCGCTCGGCTCAGCCCATGGTCATGGTGGTAGATGAATTTGGAGGGACGGCAGGGCTGCTGACCCTCCAGGACGTTACGGCGGAAATCATTGGCGATATCCATGAGCCAGAAGGCCCTCAAGACGCCGATGTGCGCCTGCTAGATGACCAGACCTATCTGGTGCAGGCCCAGCTCAATATCGAAGAGGTGAACGAGCTGCTGGATTTGAGCTTGCCCGTTGCCGACGACTACCAGACCCTGGGGGGCTTTATCATCCACGAGCTGCAAAAGATTCCCGAACCAGGGGAAATCCTCCTGTTTCACAGTTGGGAAATGACGGTTGTATCGGCTGAGGGGCCACGGCTCCACCAAATTCAGGTGCGCCGGATTGATACGCCGCTAGAGGATACCGCTCAGGAGGGAGGCGATCGCCAACCGCCCCGCTCCACCTACGAAGAAATTGACCACGGCTTTGCTCTATCTCCGCCCCAGGATCATCGGCTTAAAGAACAGGCCGATGGCCACCCAGCGGACCGCTTCATCTCACCAGCCTCAGAGCCTCATCCCAACGCATCGCCAACCGACCCCCTCACCCCATCCGTCCCCTCGTCCCACGGTCCGCAACCCGATCAGCGCGACTAAGGAGATTTTTGAGACGCCTCTGGCAAAATTAGCATGGCATCTCCAAAGGAGTAAAAGCGGTAGTTTTGGGCGATCGCCTCCTGGTAGAGCGCCAGCAGGCGGGGGCGGCTGATCAGGGCACTCACCAGCATCATCAGGCTGGATTTGGGCAGGTGAAAGTTGGTAATCAACCCCTCCACCACGCGCCAGCGATAGCCGGGATAGATATACAAATCGGTCTTGCCGCAGTAGGGGGCGAGTGTCCCCGATTGGGCCGCCGCCTCCAGGGCACGGGTGACCGTGGTGCCCACGGCGATAATGCGCCCGCCCCGCTCCTGGGCCTGCTGAATTTGGGCCACGGTTGCCGCTGAGACGTCAAGCCACTCCCCATGCATAGTGTGACGGGTGATGTCCTCAGCCTCCACCGGACGAAAAGTACCCACCCCCACATGGAGGGTAATAAACGTGTGGTGAATTTGCTGCGCCGCCAGCCGCTCCAGTAGTTCGGGGGTGAAGTGTAGCCCAGCGGTGGGGGCAGCAACGGCACCGGGGCGATCGCCATACACGGTCTGGTAGCGCTCGGCATCAATCTCGGTATTGGTCACATAAGGGGGGAGGGGCACGGTGCCTAAATCAGGCAAAATCTGCCAGAGCGATCGCCCGTTCATCACCTCAAACTGAATGACCCGCCCGCCTGTGGCCGCATCCGCCGCCTCAACGGTAGCCTCTGCCAGGGGAGCCTCCGCTGGCCCAAACCGCACCCGCGCACCGGGCTTGAGGCGACGCCCCGGTTTCACCAGGGCCAGCCAGCGATTTGGCTCTTGCTCCTCTAACAAAAACACTTCCACCGTTGCCCCCCCCACTTTTTGGCCGTAAAGTCGTGCCGGAATGACGCGGGTATTGTTGAGCACCAGCAAATCGCCAGGGCGGAGCAAACCGGGCAGATCACGAAAGTAACGGTGGGCATGATTTGTGGGAGAATTGACCACCAGCAAACGGGCACTGTCGCGCGGCGACACTGGCTGCTGGGCAATCTGCTGGGGCGGCAGATCGTAGTCATAAGCACTGAGCTGGTAGTCGGGATTCCCCCCGTCAGCATCCATGGAAGGAACGGCTGGGGCAGGGGAGGTCAGAGCATCTGGTTGAGAAAAGTCAGGTCGTGCCATAGAGAACAGAAGCGGGTCGGATGTCGTCCCCATCAGGAAGGATTAGTGCGTCGGTTGCCTGGGTCAACGATGAGAGCAACCAATATTGGGGGGAATCCCCCAGTCAAAATTCACCAGGCTGGGGAGGATTCCCCTACTGGCAATCTTGGATTTTCGTAAAGATAGAAGTGTAGCATTTGCTTGGATTTCCGACATATGGACTATACCTACTACCTAGCGAATGCCAGTCTCTCGCTGCGGATTGTGGAACACCTTCATGCAACCCCATCAATCCCAGTTCGCTTCATGACCGTCATTCATCAAATTGATGGCTGGGTGATTAAAATTAAGCTTGCCCATTCCCTAAACCCGAAAGAGGATGGGGACTTTCGAGCTTACCTGAATGAGTTGGGCATCCCCTACGAGCCTGAAATTCGAGTTCGCATGGCGTTCTGGAGTCTGGAGACTGGGCAATCTCCAATTGATGTGATGCGACGCTATCAGGTGGCGGTTGTATCCCACGGTGCGCCTGACCGGGGAGAGATCGAGGCATTCCGCAAACAGTTTGTTCAAGGGTTGGGATACTGCCCAGAAACGTTGGCCTAGAACCCATCTTGGCACAACGTCTGGGTAGTTCACAGCGTGGTGGTTCAGTGGGGAAGAATGAGGGGACGGCGGTTGTCCGTTCCGCTCCTTCCCCATTTTATTTTTGTAAGTAGAGCTGCATTGAAACACGAAGGTTAGAAAACTGGGGACGCTCCCCCGGTTCTCGTTCGTGCCTATCGGGTTAGCTTTCTTCAAAAGCACCCTCTAAATAATGCTCCAGACTGAAGCAATAACCGCCGATCGCCACAGGTTGACATAGCTCCAGTCGCTCGGGCAAAGCGGGGGCGATCGCCCTTTGCGGTCGAGATGCCCACCACTGCACCAGCGCCACATCGAAGCGGCAGGCAAAGGCTTCTACCCGAGGATGTTCAGTCAAATAGAGTTGGGCGGCCCGCTGCAGCTTCGCCTGCTTTTGGGGGGTGATGGCCAGCAAACCGTTGGCATCCCAGTTACGCCGACTGCGGACTTTGACTTCTACAAACGCCAGAATGGGGATGACCGGATGGGTGGGGTTGGTACGGGGGGCGATCGCCCCTGTTGGACAGAATTGAGCCACCAGATCCAGCTCGCCCCAGCGGCAGCGCCACTGCCGATCCAGAATTTGCCATCCCTGCTGAGATAGCCACTGGGCGGCGATCGCTTCCCCCCAGTTTCCCAGCTCACGAGTCTGGCTTGAAACGGTGGACTTGCGGCGAGGGGCTGGGGAGGAATGGCTCAAGGCGTCAATTTGGAATAAACCTGGGAATAAATCTGGAGATAATCCAGGGCCACGGCAGAAAAATGGATCTGTTCTGGTTGAAGGGTGGATCCCTGGTCAGGCAATATAGCCCTACGGGCTAAGGTTTGAGTGTGGAACCCCCGCAACGCGGGGCTTCCACACCTCTTGAATGTCCTAACGCGAAAGCGTAACGCCATATTACGATAAAACATCGTAGAGTTGATTGTCTTTCCCTAAATATGCTGAATCAATTAGTTCGATACAGCCTGGCGGGTTGGCAGCGTTTCCTGGCCTGTGGCATCGTTCTGGGCCTGGTGTGGGGGCTGCTCCTGGGTGCTCCCGCCTGGGCCGACGACTACGACAAAGCAAATTTGGTAAATGCCGATTTTTCGGGCCAGCGCCTCGTAAACTCCAGCTTTGACAAGGCAAACCTGCGCAGCAGCAACCTCAGCCATACAGATTTAACCGGGGTGCGGCTGTTTGCGGCCAATCTGGAAGACGCCAATCTGGAGGAAGCCAACCTGAGCTATGCCACCCTCGACAGTGCCCGCTTTGTCCATGCCAATCTAGCCGATGCCGTTCTGGAGGGCGCGTTTGCCTTTAATACCGACTTCACTGGTGCCTCCATCGATGGAGCAGACTTTACCGATGTGCTGATGCGGCGAGATATGCAAAACAAGCTCTGTGCCGTGGCCCGTGGGGTAAATTCAGTGACCGGACGCGCCACCCGCGACACGCTGATGTGTGACTGATGTGCGACTGATTTGAATCTATGTGGCTGACCCGGCCTGGTCAACAGACTCTTGCGCTTAGGGCTGAAGCGTCGCGTAAAACTCCCCCACCCAGGGAAGCTGGGCTAAATCTTCGAAGCTTACCGATCGCTGCCGATCCAGCTCTTGGATGCGCTGCTTTTCGGCATAAATCTGCCGCTGGTATTGCTCACAAAGATCAGGGGCGGCGGTGACGTCGGTGTCTACCCAGAGATCACGAAAGTGGAGATAGCGTTTCTCGCACATCACCCGCTCCAAGCAGTCGGCAGCGGCCTGAATTACCAGGGGTGCCCGCAGGATATCCCGCTGGGTCTTTTCACTGAGCTGAAAGAGGTGGCTGACTGTATCCATCTCTCCAACAAATTCAGCACAATAACTGCGGAGCTGGGAAATGAGTGGGTCGTCTCCAGCAGCGCGATTCTCCCCGAGGGACTGGGCGATCGCCCCATTCAGGTCAAGGATCTTGCGCCAGAGGAAGCGGTGGTGGGAGAGGCTAAACTGCAAATCCCGCTCTTCCAGGGCCACGACCACCGTCTGCCGATAGTCGGGGGCATGGAGGTAAACGCGAATCAGGGTGGCCTCGGCCTGCTCCAAAAAATCCGTTGGCAGGGGAGCGGATTTAGGGATTTCGGTGCCATCGGGCGATCGCCGCCGCTGCCGCCGCACCTGGGCCAGCAGGTTATCCGCCAGCAGGGGCACCAGTCGCCCATCGCCCTGGCTCAGCAGCTCGGCACAGTGGCGGACGTAGTGGGTGCGGGTGGTGGCGTTGGCGATTTTGCTGAGTAGGGTCACGGTTTCCTGAGTGACCTGGTGAAACTGGTCGGCCTGCTTCAGGTCGCGATCGCCATAGGCTTGCTGAATTTGCCAGTCGAGCCAGAGGGGGGCGCTTTGGAGAAGCTGACGGTAAGCCTCGGCGTCGTGGGTTTGCAAATATTCATCCGGGTCTTTGCCGCTGGGGATATTGAGGATGCGGAGCTGGAGTTCTCCCCGGTAGGCCAGGTCAGCCGCTTCGCCGATGGCCCGTTCGGCGGCCTTATTGCCCGCAGCGTCGGCGTCGAAGTTGAGGATAATTTGCTTGGACTCGGTGTAGCGCAGCAGTTGCTTCACCTGCTTGAGGCTGAGGGCGGTACCCAGGGAAGCAACGGCATGGGTAATGCCCGCTGCATGTAGGGCGATGACGTCAAAATAGCCTTCTACGACAATGGCACTGTCTTCTTTGGCGATCGCCACCCGTGCCTTGTCTAACCCGTAGAGCAGGGAGCCTTTGTCGAACAGCTCGGTTTCAGGAGAGTTGAGGTATTTGGGCTGGGCATCCCCCAGAGTTCTGCCGCCAAACCCCACCACCCGTCCCTGGAGGTCGTGAATGGGAATCATCAGGCGATCGCGAAAGCGGTCGTAATAGCCACTTCCCCCCTGGCGGGGCACAATCAGTCCAGCCTGTTCCACCAGCTCCACGGGGTAGCGCTTTTGTTCTACCAGATAGCCGTAGAGGGTTTGCCAGCCGCCGGGGGCATAGCCTAGCTGAAACTGCTGAATGGTGGCCAAAGTGAGGTGGCGCGTCTGCTGCACATAATTCAGGGCGACCTGCCCGTCGGGTTGGTGGAGGGCGTGCTCGTAGAAGCGGGTGGCGATCGCCAAAATCTCATAGAGCTGCTCCCTCAGGGAAAGCTGCCGCTGAAGCTCTTGTCGCTTCTCAGGCTCCAGGGTTTTTACGGGAATCTGGTAGCGGCGCGCCAGATCTAGCACGACATCGCTAAAGGAGCGCTTGCCCAGCTCCATAAGAAACTTAATGGCATTTCCCCCAGCCCCACAGCTAAAGCAGTAGTAAAACTGCTTGCTGGGGCTGACGCTAAAGCTGGGGGACTTGTCGTCGTGGAAGGGGCACAGCCCAACATAGTCCTTCCCCTGCTTTTTGAGGACGACGTGCTCAGAAACCACGTCAACCACGTCAACCTGCTGCTTGACCTGGTCAATGGTGTCGGGATGGAGGCGAGGAACGTCCATAGGCAAACTGGGGCAACGCAACGGATCGGGGAACCACTAGATATAGCGTAGCATGGGTGAATGCAGGCGAGTATCCTCCATTGATGAGGGTAATGGGTTCTCAACGGTCGTCATCTCCTCCGCCGAATCTCCTCCCTGCTCCCCGTCTCCGTAATATAGCCCTACGGGCTAAGGTTTGAGTGTGGACCCCCCGCGTCGCGGGGGTTCCACACTTCCTGAATGTCCTAACGCGAAAGCGTAACGCCATAGCAAAAATCGGCGTCAATCCATGAAACAACGGGCCTGATGGCGCGCATCAGGTCCGATTGGCTGCGGCAGTATGCCCTCGTCTACATTCCCGGCAGGTTTAATCCGCCCGTGAGTTCTTCCATCCGCTCCCGCATGGTTGCGGTTGACTTGTTGTACGCATCCTTCATGGCAGCCGTCACCAGCTCAGACAGCACCTCATGCCCTTCTCCCAGCACGTCTGGCGAAATTTCGACGCTGCGGGGTTCCTGGTTCCCACTGAGGACGACCTTTACTAATCCACCACCAGCCTGCCCCTCAATGTTCATCTGCTCTAGCTCTTCCTGAAGCCTTTTTGCTCCTTCCTGGACCTGCTGAGCTTTTTTGAAGGCTTCGGTCAACTCCTTCATTTTGTTCAAACCAAAGCCAAATCCTTGCCCTTTTGCCATAGTTCCCTGCCGTAGCTGTATCGAAATGGACTTCTATCAACTAAACCTTAGCATCCCTGGTCGGAGGTTGCGCGCCTGTTGGCGATTCGGCATCAAAACTCGCCCAGCATCTTCACTTCCGGGTGGAGCAAAAGCGACCACTGACGTTCGACCTGCTCCTGTACGTGCTGAATCAGGTTGAAAATGTCAGTTGCCGTGGCACCACCCAGGTTCAGGATAAAGTTTGCATGGCGCTGAGCTACCTGTGCGCCGCCGATTTGATGCCCCTTCAGCCCCGTTTGTTCAATCAGCCAGCCAGCCGCATGGGATGCCGGATTGCGAAAGACGCTGCCACAGCTCGGCAGGTGGTAGGGCTGGGTCGTATGGCGATGTTTGAGATAGCGGCGAGTTTCTGCAAGTACCTGCTGCGGCTCGTGGCCAGGTTCAAGTTGAAACGAGGCCTGGGTAATCAGGCGAGACGTAGCCTGGAGAGACGACGTGCGGTAGGCAAACCCCAGGTCAGCCTGACGCAAAATTTGCAGGGTATTGTCATTGGCAAGTACCTGGGCGTCCATAAAGACGTCGGCAGCGCAGCGCTGATGTGCACCGGCATTCATGACCACCGCCCCGCCCACGGTTCCGGGGATGCCAGCAGCCCACTCCAGCCCACTCCAGCCCCGCTCGGCAGCATACCAGGCCAGCCGGGCAATAGGCTCGCCCGCTGCAGCTATTACCTGCCCTGCCTCGGCGTCAAACTGCAGAAAGCGCAGATAGCGCGTGCAAATTACCAGCCCCGGCAGGCCGCGATCGCTCACCAATAGATTAGTCCCTGCCCCTAGAAGGGTCGTAGGCACCTGATGGATTTCGGCCCAGTAAAAGCCCGCCCTGAGTTCTTCCAGGTTGCGGGGGGCAAAAAACAGCTCAGCCGCACCGCCCACTCGAAACGAGGTAAATTTCGCCAGGGGCACCTGGGGGAGAAGCAGCCGCTCAATTCCCTTCAAGCGAATGGGGGCTGGGTGTTTACCCAGGAGGGGAGGGGACAGGGTTAAAGAGCCGCCCCTTGTCTCATGATCTACAACAGGTGACTGAATGTTCATCGAAGGTACAGGGGATACAGGGAATCTGGATTGGAAGCCATTAAGGCAGGGGTCTGAAAGTGTCATGATTCTATCATCGGGAACGAGTAGCGCATTTGCGGGCAGTCACGCAGTCGTAGATGCGATCGCGTACTGAACGCTTCAGTAGTAATACGGAGTTCACAGAGTCCTTAGCAATCGGTAATCAAAATTACCACGGTAGCCGCGGCTCAGTTAAAACTGACCCAACCACCGTCAGCCACCCCGTCCCTAGCCTGGTTACCGTCCTAGCTCGCCACTGGAGCTGGTAAAAGTCAGCCCAGCGCCTCTTGCCAACCTGACTAATGGGAGAGGGAGGCGGACAGGCTCTCCTGCTGCTGATAGAAGTTAAGCAGGTCGGGAATGATTTGGTTGAGGTTGCCCGCACCCAGGAACAACACCAAATCTCCCGGTTTCAGGATTTGCTTCAGGCAATCTGCGACCCGTGCCAGGGTAGGTTGGTAGCGAACAGCGGGGTGATGGGCGGCGATCGCCTCGGCTAAACGGGCACCGCCAACCTGCTGCAGGTCGATTTCTCCGGCACTGTAGATATCAGTAGTAATCACCAGATCCGCATCGCAGAAAGACTGGCTGAACTCTTTGAAGAAGGCCAGCGTGCGACTGTAGCGATGGGGCTGAAAGATGGCCACCACCCGCCGGTTTTCGCCATTTGGAGAACCTTGGGCCTTGAGCCGTGCTGCCGCCAGCGTCGCCTGAATTTCGCTCGGGTGGTGGGCATAATCATCAATAAAGGTGATGTGGTGATATTCCCCCCGCCGCTCAAAGCGCCGCCGTGCCCCCTCAAAGGTAGCGAGAATCTCAGCGATCTGGGCGAACGGAATCTGTAAGAACCGACCGACCGCGATCGCCGCCAGGGCGTTACTCAAATTATGCTCGCCCAACAGCTTAAGGGACATCTCTCCCAGGCGCTGACCTCGTTCCCAAACTTCAGCCGTGGTGCCCTGGGCGGTATAGGCAATCTGCTGCACCGTGTAGTCAGCGATCGCCCCAGGGCGGACGCTGTAGCTGATGGTCGGCTGAATGTGCTTAGCCACCCCTGGACAATCAATGCAGGCGATCAGATGGTGACACCGCTGGGCAAACTGCTGAAAGATGGTAACAACTTCATGAAGCGAGCTGTAGTGATCGGGATGATCCAGCTCAATGTTGGTAATGACCCCAATTTCTGCGGAGAATTTTACCAGCGAACCATCCGACTCATCTACCTCAGCAACCAGATATTCGCCGTCCCCAAGACGGGCATTGCCTTCCCAGGCATCCACCTCACCGCCCACTACAATCGTTGGATCGATACCCGCCTGCATCAGCAAGTAGCCGATCATGCTGCTAGTGGTCGTTTTCCCGTGGGTACCCGCAATGGCGATGCCCCGATACTCCTGCATCAGCGCCGCCAGCACATCAGAGCGGTGCAAAATTGGGCATCCCAACGCCAGCGCCGCTTGATACTCAGCATTAGTGTCGGCGATCGCTGTCGAACAAACGACCTGGGGTAAGTCGTCACGGGAAGCCCCTCCGACCCACTCAGTGGGCATGGGATGGATTGAGCCAACCCCATACTCGGCTAGGGAAACGGCAGCGGGGGCAGGCAGGGCTGGCGCAGATACCTGGGAATAGGTGTTAATCCGCCGGGAGCAGGTACTCGCGCCGTTTTGTGGCCTAAAAAATTCAAGATTAGACGGGGCTTGCTCTAGAAAGATATGGACGCCCTGGTCTCGCAATCGCTGCGTAATATGATTGAGCCGGACGTCAGAACCAGAAACCGGCAAGCGCCGCCTCGCCAGGATGGAAGCGATCGCCGACATGCCAATGCCGCCAATCCCGATAAAATGGAACGGTCTTCCGCTAAAGTCAACCGAATTTGGCATTCTTTCTCCTTCCACACCACACCACACCAACAACACGCGCATATCATAGCAAGATTTGTATTTCCGCGATATCTCACGCCCTATCTAAATTGATTTCATCCCCCCATTTTGTGAATCCGTAAAATGTCTTACATCTATAAAAACCACCAGAGGTTCCGTTGGGTTTGTTGCTGATTTGATGATGAATCTCGCTTTTTTTGACCAGTTAAACCAGAGGTATAAGCGATGCAAATCATGGGCGCAGTCCCTTATGAGGCCTGAAACTGGGTGCCGCCCTCAGGTCGGTTATCCCCGCCGCTTTCCCGATAACTTTAGTGGCATGGCTCGTGAGGCGTCAGGCGCACGTTTAAGGATCAGCAACAGTCCGTAATCAGCCCCACAACAACGGTGGCACGAGAGAGGTGGTTTCCGTCTATGGCAGCTCGACGAGGAATTTTGGGAGGTACCTTTAACCCGGTTCACATTGGCCACCTGGCTGCGGCAGAAACGGCCCTCGATCAACTGGGTCTTGATCAGGTCCTCTGGGTTCCCAATCAAGCTCCTCCCTATAAATCCCAGGCTGATATTTTAGAGAACAGCCACCGTCTAGAGCTGATTCGTCGGGCGATCGCCCCCCACCCCCCTTTCCAACTGTCTGAGGTCGAGCTTAACCGTCCGGGCACGTCCTATGCAGTCGACACCTGGCAGCAACTCCAGGCCAGCGATCCGGAGAGCGAATGGTATTGGATTTTAGGGCTGGACTCGTTTCTCTCACTGCCCCATTGGCACCGTTGCCAGGAGCTGATTCCCCAGTGCATCTGGCTGGTTGCGCCTCGCCCTATTACAGATGTATTGTTTTCCGATGTGCATCCGGCCCCATCCTCAATGGCAGAGCCGCCCCGGTCAACCACAGCGGCGGTGGAGGCAGAGATGCAGCGGCGGCTTCAGCAAAAGCGCCTGGATGGGATTCCCCTCCGCTGGCAGTTTTTAGACATGCCCCAACTAGAAATTTCCTCCAGCCTGATCCGCCGCTACTGTCGCGATCGCCGGTCGATCCGTTACCTGGTTCCCGATCCTGTATGGCGCTACCTGGAAATTCACCAACTCTACCAGTCGAGCTGACGGTCAAAAATAATTTGTCTGCCGCTTGGGAACTCAGCGAAACAGATGAGAGACGATCCCCGGAGATGATATGATCTGACTCAATATTGGAGGTTAATTCAGTAAATTGAGAGGGCAAGACGCAGTGATTAGAGTCGCGATCAACGGTTTTGGGCGTATCGGGCGTAACTTCATGCGGTGTTGGCTGACGCGAGAAAACAGCCAGGTTGATGTGGTCGCCGTTAACGATACGTCAGATCCTCGAACCAACGCACATCTGCTGAAGTATGACTCCATGCTCGGCAAGCTTGATGCAGATATCAGTGCAGACGATAGCTCCATTACCGTCAATGGCAAAACCGTCAAATGTGTTTCCGATCGTAATCCCCTTAACTTGCCCTGGAAAGCTTGGGACATCGACCTGATCATTGAGGCAACGGGTGTCTTTAGAGACGTAGAGGGAGCATCCAAGCACATTCATGCAGGTGCTAAGAAAGTTATCATTACGGCTCCCGCCAAAGGTAAGGAGATTGGAACGTTTGTGATGGGCGTCAACCACGAGGACTACCAGCACAGCGAATATGACATTCTTAGCAACGCCAGTTGCACCACTAACTGCCTTGCCCCCGTGGTCAAGGTACTGCATGAGAACTTCGGGATCATCAAAGGAACGATGACCACCACCCACAGCTATACCGGTGACCAGCGTCTTCTAGATGCAAGCCACCGTGATGTACGCCGAGCCAGAGCCGCTGCCATCAACATCGTCCCCACTACAACGGGGGCAGCTCAAGCCGTGGCGCTGGTCATCCCCGACATGAAGGGGCGGCTCAATGGTATTGCTCTGCGGGTGCCCACCCCCAACGTCTCTGTGGTTGACCTGGTGGCCCAGGTTGAGACGAAAGCAATTGCCGAGCAGGTGAACGAGGTACTGAAATCAGCTTCCGAAAATTCCCTCAAGGGCATCCTTGAATACAGCGACCTGGAGCTGGTTTCCTCCGACTACCGCAAAACCGATGCTTCCTCCATTGTAGACGCCAGTCTGACAATGGTGATGGGAGACGACATGGTAAAGGTGATTGCCTGGTATGACAACGAGTGGGGCTACAGCCAGCGAGTCGTTGACCTGGCCGAGCTGGTTGCCCAGAAGTGGGTTGCCTAGCATTGGTGCGGGTATTGCTTACCGTGTAAGTACATGGCCATAAGTAAAAGCAGTGGAGTGCACCTCCGGCGGGGGTGTACTCTGCCATAGCGTTGTCTAATTGTGACCACCTACTTAGGTCTAAACTTCCCTGGGCGATCGCCTTTTTTCGAAGCCGAGGGGATGACATCAATTACAGCGTTCTTCACGCTGACGCAATGTTGGGGTCGGTGGTGCGGTACACTACCGGCCCCAAATTTCTATATCACATGCTTGGAAACCGCTGTAAGGCAATAGCATAGATGAACGAGGGGCTTTCCGATGAAAGTCCCTCGTTCATTTTGTCTGGAATATTGAAACAGTTAGGCTGGAGGCGATGGTCGAACCTGGCTCTTAACGCTCGCCTTCAGGGCACCCCTCCCTCTGATGACGAGCTTTGATCACCAGGGGCTTCAAATTTATAGCCCACACCCCGCACGGTTTGAATTAGGGCAGGCTGGGAGGTGTCGATCTCGATTTTTTTGCGAATTTGCCCAATGTGAACGTCAACGACCCGCTGGTCGCCAACGTATTCGTAATCCCATACTTTTTGGATCAGCTCTGCCCGCCGCCAAACCCGTCCGGGATGGCTCGCCAGGAAATGGAGCAGGTCAAATTCCAGGGCCGTGAGGGAGATGGGGTCATCGTCGAGGGTAACCTCCCGCCGCACCGGATCGATCATGAGCCGGTTAAAAGTCAGGCGCTGTTGCTCGGCAGCAGTAACAGGGCGCTGGCGCTTCAGAATGGCCCCCACCCGCATTTCTAGCTCACCCAAGCTAAATGGTTTGGTAATGTAGTCGTCCGCACCTTGGGAAAACCCCTTGATTTTGTCGGCTTCGTCGGTGCGGCTGGTTAACATCAAGACAAAGACACCCGTGCGCTTCTGCATCTCTTCGCAGAGGGTGTAGCCAGTTGCGTCGGGCAAATTAACGTCTAGAATAACGAGGTCGGGATTGAACTGCTCGAACATCGCCAGGGCCGACTTGCCGTCTTCAGCCGATTCCATCTGGTAATCGTGCTTGGACAGAAAGCGGTGAATCAGAGTCCGGATGGCAGGGTCATCATCAACGACGAGGATCTTGGCTGATGCCATGGGCGTAACCTTGTGTTGAGGAGTAAGTGAACGTCAACAAATCAGCTTTACAAAGCTAGGCGGGAGAATCAGTGAAAGCAACTGTAATGGTAAGCAAGCTGCCAACCCTTAGATCAGTGCTATCCCTCCGACTTCTTAAACCCATTATTGAACTGTAAATTATTTATGAAAATGAGGCCAGCTTCCGCATTATAGCTAGCAAAGGAGGTTTGACTCCAGATCTCGATATCGATATTGACATCAGGAGGCCATCCCGAAAATAGCTGGGGTGAGCTAGTTTAGTGTTATAGCGACAGGTAAGCCCATTAAGATATTAGAGTGACGGTGCCGGGGTGATGCGAGCATATCGGGCAATTGGTTAGTATTACTGAGGCCAGATTGAGATGATCCGGATGATCTCAATATTGAGATGATCTAAGCTGTGACAGCCGATGCCGGACGTCAGTCCGTTCATAACGTTTCCATCGTATGAGAATAATCGTCATCGCGCTTGACAAGGGGTTTGGAGATTATCGATGAGTACCCAGAGTAATTATGAAAAGTTAGGGGTAGACGAGAATTCTTCTTTTGAAGAGATTCAGGATGCTCGTCAGCGGCTCTTGCAGGAGTGCAACAACGATCGCAAGCAAATGGAAGAGGTTGAGGCCGCCTACGATGCGATTCTAATGGATCGGCTCCGGCTACGCCAGGAAGGCAAGATTAAGGTGCCCGATCGCATTCGCTTTCCCGAACGTCTGGTCGATCCTCCCCCGCAGCCTGTCTCTTCTCCAACCAAGCAAGCACCCGATTGGCTCCAGCGGTTCATTGATAACCCAAGCCAATCCGAAATTCTCTGGCCAGCCCTCTCCTTCCTGGGCGTCGGGGCGCTTGGCCTGGCCAGCCCCCCAGTCGCACTGGCCCTCGGTGTTGGATTTTCTCTCTACTTCTTAAATCGTAAAGAAAATAAATTTGGTCGGGCCTTTTTGATTACTCTGGTTACCCTGATCATCGGCGTCACTATTGGACTCCAGCTAGGGGCAGTGATCGGGCCTCAACTGAAAGCTCTAAACCTCGAAATCGAATCATTTGCGGCACTGGTTACCGCGTTTTGGTTTTGGCTGGTCAGTAGCTTTCTGCGCTAGCGCTGAGCGAGGCGACGATTGGTTTGATTCGATACTTAATCGCGGGTATCAACTTAAGGCGGGACAGTGGGGCGCTGTGCGCCCCACTGTCCCGTTAATTTTGTCCCGCTTTAAGAGGGAGCCACTTAATCGCTACAGGTCACTTCATATTGGTTAAGGTCAGGGAGGGCGATCGCTCTCCCTGATTCTTTATGGTTTGTTTCGATAATCTGCATGATTGGCTCCAGAAATCCAGCAGGCACAGTTCACCCGGCACAGAAAATCGATCCGAGCTGTGGTCTAAGCAGACTCTTTGGCTTCTGACCGCCTTTAAACATAAAACGATCCCTAATTTTTGTAGAGTTTTCCAAACATCCCTGGCTATCCTCAAGTGAGACCTCGAATTCTTTTCGATGATGGAGAGATGGGCCAATTAGAGAAAAGTGCTGGCTTAAATTCTTCCTAACCGCGATCGCCGCAGGACTGAGCGGGTTGAACCGGCAGCAACTTGATCTCCAATTCCAGAGTCCTCATTCAGGAACCCTGGCCCGCTTCATTCAATCATTCAGGCCAATTTACCCGCGTCATCCAACCACGCCTGATGGGGTGAATCGGCTACGACCGCCACACCAACGCAAACGCAGGAGGGAATCATGGGGATTGCCACAGTCAATCCAACCACCGGGGAAACCGTAAAAACATTTGCGCCCCTATCTGACCAGGAAATCGCCCAGGTGCTGGAAACCGCCCAGGCAACCTTTGAGCAGTATCGCCACACCACTCTTGAGCAGCGGGCCACCTGGCTGATGGCCGCCGCCGACCTTCTGGAGCAGGAGCAGCACGAGTGGGGGCGGCTGATGACCCTGGAAATGGGAAAACCCATCAAATCGGCGATCGCCGAGGTCACTAAATGCGCCTGGGTCTGTCGCTACTACGCCGAAAATGCCGCGAAATTTCTCCAGGACGTACCCGCTACCACCGACGCCAGCCAGAGCTTTGTGCGCTATCAGCCCCTGGGGGTGATTCTGGCGGTGATGCCCTGGAACTTTCCCTTCTGGCAGGTGTTTCGCTTTGCGGCTCCGGCGCTGATGGCGGGAAACGTGGGCCTGCTCAAGCATGCCTCCAATGTGCCCCAGTGTGCGTTGGCGATCGCCGAGATCTTCCAGCGGGCAGGCTTTCCCCCAGGGGCCTTCCAGACCCTGCTAATTCCCGCCAGCCGGGTTGCCAGCCTAGTGGCGGACGACCGGGTGAAGGCAGCGACGCTGACCGGCAGCGAAGCGGCGGGGGCGAGTCTGGCAGCGGAGGCCGGGAAGCAGATCAAGAAAACCGTCCTGGAGCTGGGGGGCAGCGATCCCTTTATCGTGATGGAAAGTGCGGACATTGACGCAGCGGCGGCTACGGCGGTGACGGCGCGGATGCTGAACAACGGCCAGTCCTGTATTGCCGCCAAGCGGTTCATCGTCCAGGAATCCGTGGCGGACGAATTTACCGAGAAGTTGGTGCAGCGGTTTGCGGCGCTGAAGCTGGGCGACCCCATGCAGGAAGAAACGGATGTGGGGCCGCTGGCTACGCCTAGCATTTTGCAGGACATTGACCAGCAGGTGAAGGATTGTTTGCAGTCGGGGGCCAAAGCGCTGATCGGTGGCGATCCCAGTGCCCTTTCCCTCGATCCTTCGCTGAGGGCGGGAAACTTTTATCCCCCCACGATTTTGGCAGCCATTCCCCCCGGCACCCCGGCTGAGCAGGAGGAGTTCTTTGGCCCGGTGGCGCTGCTGTTTCGGGTGCCGGATTTGGACGGGGCGATCGCCCGCGCCAACCAAGTGCCCTTTGGCCTGGGGGCCAGTGCCTGGACCCAGGATGAGGGGGAGCGCGATCGCCTGATTAACGAGCTGGAAGCTGGGGCGGTATTCATCAACGGGCTGGTGAAGTCCGATCCCCGCCTGCCGTTTGGGGGAATCAAGAAGTCCGGCTACGGGAGAGAGTTGGGGATTCAAGGGATTCACGAGTTTGTCAACATCAAGACCGTTTGGGTTAAGTAACCAACCATCCACATTATTGCGAAGAGGGAAAAACTATTTATGAGCGATACGAACCAGATGAATACCGCCGAACTGCTCGTGCGCTGTTTGGAGAATGAGGGCGTCGAGTATGTGTTTGGGTTACCAGGAGAGGAGAACCTTCAAGTACTGGAAGCGCTGCGGGACTCCTCTATCCGCTTCATCACCACCCGCCACGAGCAGGGGGCGGCCTTTATGGCCGACGTGTATGGTCGGCTGACGGGTAAGGCGGGCGTTTGCCTGTCCACCCTCGGCCCCGGTGCCACCAACCTGATGACCGGAGTGGCCGACGCCAACTTGGACCGTGCCCCCCTGGTGGCCATCACAGGACAGGTGGGCACTGACCGCATGCACATCGAGTCCCACCAGTACCTCGACCTGGTGGCCATGTTCACCCCGGTCACCAAGTGGAACACCCAGATTGTGCGCCCCAGCAATACGTCGGAAATCGTCCGCAAAGCCTTCAAGCTGGCGCAGACGGAGAAGCCCGGTGCGGTGCATATCGACCTGCCGGAGAACATTGCCGCCATGCCCGCCCCCGGTAAGCCCCTCAGCCCCGATCGCCGGGAGAAGACCTACGCCTCCTTCCACAGCCTGGAGGATGCGGCGGCGGCTATCTCCAAGGCGAGAAACCCGATCATCCTGGCGGGCAATGGGGTGTTGCGATCGCACGCCAGCGAAGCCCTCACCCAGTTCGCCACCCAGCTCAACATCCCCGTGGCCAACACCTTCATGGGCAAAGGGGCGATCCCCTACACCCATCGCCTCGCATTGTGGACGGTGGGCCTCCAGCAGCGGGACTTCATTAGCTGCGGGTTCGACAGCTCCGACCTGGTGATCGCCATCGGCTACGACTTGATCGAATACTCCCCCAAAAAATGGAATCCCGAGGGGCATATTCCCGTGATCCACATCGGCCAAACCCCCGCCGAGATCGACAGCAGCTACATCCCCATCGCCGAGGTGGTGGGCGATATCTCCGATTCGCTGTGGGAGATCCTCAAGCGCGCCAGCCGCCAGGGCAAGCCCGACCCGGTGGCCCTGGAACTGTGGGCCGACATCCGCGCCGACTACGAGCACTACGCCACGGACAACGAATTCCCCATCAAACCCCAGAAGCTGATCTACGACCTGCGCCAGGTGATGGGACCGGAGGACATTGTCATCTCCGACGTGGGTGCCCACAAGATGTGGATTGCCCGCCACTACCACTGCGATCGCCCCAATACCTGTCTGATCTCCAATGGGTTCGCCGCGATGGGCATTGCCATTCCAGGGGCGATCGCCGCCAAGCTGGTGGCTCCTGAGAAGAAGGTGGTGGCGGCCACAGGGGACGGCGGCTTCATGATGAACTGCCAGGAGCTGGAAACCGCGCTGCGGGTGGGCACGCCGTTTGTCACCATCATCTTCAACGACGGCGGCTATGGCCTGATCGAGTGGAAGCAGCTTAACCACTACGGCAAATCCACCTTCGTCCACTTCAGCAACCCCGATTTTGTCAAACTGGCGGAGAGCATGGGGCTGCTGGGCTACCGGGTTGAATCAACCGCCGACTTTGTGCCCATTCTCAAGGAGGCGCTGAACCAGCCCGTACCCGTGGTGATCGACTGCCCGGTGGACTATCGAGAAAACTTGCGGTTCAGCCAGCAGGCAGGGGTCATGAGTTGCCCGATTTAAACCCCAATCTAAACATGATTGGCTGTGGGCGCGGCGTTGGTCGGGGCAAATGGCCATTTGCCCCGACCGCGGGTGCTGGCAGATCGGTGATGGATGGGGCGACCGTATGGCCCTGATTATTGCCGGAGAACGCAGCGGCGTCGGCAAGACCACCGTGACGCTGGCCATGCTGGCGTTCCTCTGCCGCTTTGGGGAAGGGGGCGGGGGCGATCGCCCCCGCGTCCAATCCTTCAAAGTGGGGCCAGACTACATTGACCCCATGTTCCACCAGCACGTCACGGGTCGCCCCTGCCGCAACCTGGACCCAGTGCTCACCTCCGCAGCCTACGTGCAGCGCTGCTTTACCCAGCATCAGCAAACGGCAGACTATGCCCTGATTGAAGGCGTCATGGGCCTGTTCGACGGCGCATCCGGCAGCGACGACTGGGCCAGCACCGCCCACATCGCCCGCCTGCTGGGGGTGCCCGTGCTGCTGGTGGTGGACTGTGGCCGCCTCTCCCGCTCCGTGGCCGCCATCGTCCACGGCTACCGGACCTTTGATCCCCGGATTCAGCTAGCGGGAGTGGTCTTGAACCGGGTGGGGAGCGATCGCCACCAGCAGCTTCTAGAAGACGCCCTCCAGCCCCTCAATGTGCCCATCCTGGGAATCCTGCGTCGCGACCAGGCCATCACCCTCCCCGACCGTCACCTGGGCCTGATCCCCACCGCCGAACTCCCCGACCTCCATACCACCCTCGATCGCCTCACCCACCTCGCCCAAACCTCTCTAAACTGGGAAACCCTCCTCCCCCTGCTCACCCCCACCCCCCCCCCCCCCCCCCCCCCCCCCCCCCCCCCCACCCCCCCCCCCCCCCCCCCCCCCCCCCCCCCCCCCCCCCCCCCAC
>JAYKGU010000013.1:0-14665 GCA_035285585.1 Synechococcales cyanobacterium | reverse complement strand
CGTGGGGCACGCGGGAACTTTAACGCTTGGGGACATCAGCCCTCTAGCATCGTTGGATCCGTCCTGCGGTGTTACGGCAGGTGGATGAACCAAGAATCCCCTAGCTTTTAGCTATGGGGAGTGTCAAATTTAATCCTATACGGATGAACTGCCAATTCGCAACAAACTTGTGACCCAAGCTCCGGAACTGGCTAAAACTGAAAGCCCAGCAAATTCCAGTAAACCAGCACCGGAATGAAGGCGATCGCCGCCAGGGTCACCAGTCCATAGTGAATGCGGCTGCCAGTGGAGCTGCGTGAGTCCCGCCAGACAGTGACTGCGCCAATGGGCAGGGCGACGGTGAGGGCGGTGGTAATCAGCGGCAGACAGAAGAAGGCGATCGCCACAGGCGGCATGCCGTAGGCCAGCTTCCAGACCCCCAGGTGCCAGAGGTACAGGGGCAGGCCGACGAGAAACAGCAGGTTGAGCAGCCCCACGGTGCCCGCCAGTCCCCGCGCACCGTAGAGCCAGGGGGCGGGTTCTCCCCGTTTTCGCTGGATGAGTTGCCGCAGCAGGGGGAGGATAATCCAGGCGATCGCCCCCGTGGCAAATAGGATCCCGCAGATGACCAGGATGGTCAGGTGGAACCAGATGACTTCGTACCAGGCTACCCGCTCGTAGGTGCCAATCTTGGGCCATAGCAAATTGAAGCCATAGGTCACACGTCCGTCCTCATCTTCGGCAAAGGCGGCCAGGGCGTCATCCTCCAGCCGTTTGAACAACTGTGGGCCAATGGGGGCTAGGGTTTTGTTGGCCACCTGGCCCGCAAACAGCAGAGAGGGGGGCTGCACCTCCAGGGTGCCGTACTCGCTGCCCCGTACCCAGATTTGCTCATAGGGTGCCGACAGCTTGGCCGCCGTGTGGCGCGGATATTCCAGATCGCGGTAAACCCCAGTGAATTGAGACAGGTCTACGTTTTGAATGGCTTGAATGGGCGGTGCAGGGTTTTCATCAGTAAAGTAGCGGTTGAAAAACTGGTTTAGCACCGTGCTGTGAACGCCGCTGAAACTGTTGCTGGCAATGAAAATCCCTACATTTTCGTTAGGAATCAGCGTCAGGGAGCTGGAGTAGCCCCGCAGGCTGCCCAGGTGGCCGATGCTGCGCGTGCCGTTCACCAGCCGCTCCCGAAAGCCATAGCCTGTCCCCGGCAGACCGGGATACGAGACAAAGTGGGTTTCGTGCATCAGGCGGGCCGTATCGGGTTCGAGGATACGCTGGTCTTCATACTGCCCGAGCTGGAGGTGGGCAATCATGAAGTGGGCCATATCAGTGGCGGTGGCCTGGAGGGAGGCGGCGGGGGCGATGTTGAGGTAGAGGTAGGGCACCGGCTCGAACTCGCCGCCTTTCCTTTGGTAGCCCGTGGCCAGGTCGTTCTGTAAATTCTCCGGTGGCGGCTGGAGAAAGGTGCTGCGATCCATGTCCAGCGGCTGCAAGAGGTGGTTCTGAACATAGGTGTTGAAATCTTCACCGGAAATGCGCTCCACCAGGTAGCCGAGTAGGGCGATCGCATGGCTGGAATAACTGTAGAGCTTACCGGGGGGGTAGACGATGGGGGGCGTATGGTCCCGCAGGTAGTCTCCCAGGGGCGGCATTTCGTCGGCAGTGCGGGCAGCGAGGCCAATGCGGCGCTTGGTGGTGCCGCCGGTGTGGGTCATGAGCTGGGCAAAGGTGACGGGCTGGTCAAAGGGATTCTCCAGCTCAAAGTCGAGGTACTGGGTGATGTCGTCGTCCAGGTCGATCAGCCCCTGCTCGTAGAGCTGCATGGTGGCGGTGGCGGTGAACAGCTTGGAGAGGGAGGCGACCCGGAAGAGGGTGCGATCGCCATCCACTGGAATTTCCCGCTCCAAATCGGCGTAGCCATAGCCCTTCTGAAAGAAAATCTCCCCGTCCTTCACTACGGAAACCACGGCACCAGGGGCGTTGGCATCCAGAAATTCCGGGTTGAAAATGCTGTCTAGAAAAGCCTGGAATTCTTCAGGATCATCCAGCTCTGCCACAACTCCCCCATCTGGCTGCACCTGGGTTTCGGGGGTGGGAAAATCGAGAATGCCGAAGTTGGGGGTGTCCACACTCCATGCGGGGACGCCCAGCCCTATCAGTCCCCAAACTACCGCCAGGATGAAGCCAACCATCCCCAGGATGACCCGCCTCGGCCACCGCCAGCCGCTGCCCCCCGGCCAGAAGCATCTCCAGAATTGCCGACTGGGCGGGCAGGTTTGGGGTTTTTTATCCATAGCGATCGCACACCTAGCTCAAATCCCATCCAGGCTGTTGGCATTGCCTGCAAGTCGTGCACAGGAGCCTGAATGTCGAAGAAATTCTAGGGGAAGATTGTCTGATCCATCATCTATATAAGGTGGGATCTCGGATCGGATAAGATTTGCTTGGCGTTTTGTACCGTTCTGCGGCTGTGGCCATGAAGCGATTGGTTTCGACCCTGGTGAGTCTGGTGATTCTGGCGTTTATCTACTGGAAGATTGACTTCCAGGGTTTGATCGAGGTTTTTCGGCAGTGCGATCGCCTCTGGATGGCCATTAGTTTAGGCATGGTAGTGCCCATCACCCTGATCACCGGCTGGCGGTTGCAACAACTCGCCCCGCCCCAGGCCCGCTTGAACCTCCCGGAGGCCACCCGCCTGATTCTGGCGGCCAGCAGCCTCAACATGGTGCTGCCCTCCAAAATGGGGGATATTGCCAAAGCCTACTTCATGCGCGATCGCGGTCACCTCAGTGGCACCCTGGCCCTGTCTTTGGTGGTGTTTGAAAAAGCCTGTGATATGCTCTCCCTGCTGCTCTGGTGCGTGTTTGGTCTGGTATTTTACACGCCCAAAAACTGGCTGTTTTGGATCATGACCTTCAGCGTGTTTGGCCTGCTGGTAGTCGGTTCCTTTTTGCTGGCGTGGCCCAGGTTTGCCGCCGTCTTTTTTGAGCTGGCGCAAAAGGTTTCCCCAAAGAAATTCCGCACCAAGCTGACGACCCTGCACCAGTCCTGGCAGGAGATGCATACCTATTTTTGGCGCGATCGCGACCAGTTGCTGAAAATCACCGGCCTGTCGGTGTTCATCTGGTTTCTTCACCTGCTGCAAATCTGGTTCTTTACCCTGGCCCTCAACGCCACCGTGCCCTTCCTGGCGAACCTGGCCCTTTCTCCCCTGGCGATTCTGGCAGGGTTGCTGCCTCTCACCTTTGCCGGAGTGGGCACTCGGGATGCCGCTCTTATTCTGTTTTACGAACCGTTTCTGGCAGCCCCCACCGCCGCCGCCCTGGGGCTGCTCTGCACGTCGCGCTATTTAATTCCGGCCATCGGTGGCCTGCCATTTTTGGATCAGTACCTTTCTACCCTGCGCCAGGCTAAACCATCGCCCCAGGATGTCCCCGCCGATCCAAAGGATTATCCGGGTTAATCAAAAAAATACACAACTGAAACCCAAAATTAGGGATAACAGTGATGTGGTGTTGGTGAAATCGTTCACACATGTTTACAATTCCTTTAGACGAGGGCGCTCTCCATTTCGCTAATACCTATGAACGCTTTGTATTCCAAATTGGCACCAAAGCCTCCATTGCGCTACTGCTGGGGGCTGACCTATGGCTGCTGGGGGCTGGTGGGCTTACTCCTGCTGTCAGCCGGGTGCGGCTGGATGACTCCCAACACAGATGTTCAGGCCCAGCAGGCGGAAAGCTCTGAGGAGAAGCTGGTAGCGGTGGATGGGGCGATCGCCCAGGAAGCCTCCCTCAACGTGGAAGCAGAATACACCGGCACCACCCTGCCCTACCGGGAAGTATCGGTGCGATCGCAGGTAGAAGGCCAGGTGCTGGACATTGCAGTGGACGTGGGTGACCCCGTCGTGCAGGGGCAGGCGATCGCCCAGATTGACGACAGTTTGCTCACCGCCGAAGTCACAGAAGCCGATGCCGAGGTGGCGGCGCGGGAGGCGGAGGTGGCCAGCCTGCAAGCTGAGGTAGATGCGGCCCAAACCCAGGTGCAGGAGGCACAGCTCGAACTACAGCAGGCCGAGTCCGATGCGGCCCGCCTGGAGCGGTTGTTCGACGAGGGGGCGATCGCCGAGCAGGACGTGGAACAGGCTCGAACTGCGGTGAGTATTGCCGAGCAGGCGGTGCGCTCAGCCCAGCAGCAGGTGCAAAATCGGCAGCGGGCAGTAGATGCGGCCCAGCGGCGGGTGACCTCCCAGGAGGCCCTGGTGACCCAGGCCCAGCGGCGGCGCTCCTACACCACCCTCAAGGCGTCGGTGGCTGGCTCGGTAATGGCGCGTGCCCTGGAGCCGGGGGATCTGGCCCTGCCGGGGAGCGAAGTCCTGCGGCTGGGGGATTTGAGCGAAATTAAGGTGGAAGTGCAGATCTCCGAGCTGGAACTGGCGGGCATTGAGCCAGGCCAGACAGCCCAGGTGCGGCTGGATGCCTTCCCTGATCAGACTTTCTCTGGCCAGGTGACCCAGATTTCTCCGGCGGCAGACCCGGCGGCCCGCCAGATTCCCGTGGAGGTCACTATTCCCAATCCCAATGGGCGCATCGGCAGCGGGCTGCTGGCACGGGTGAGCTTTGCCCAGGCTGAGGATCAGCAGGTGGTGGTGCCCGAGGCGGCCATTCAGGTGGCGATCGCCGCCGAAAGCGAATCCGGTGCTGGCGAATCCGTTACAGAGGTCAGCGCCAATCCGCAAACCGCGACCATTTTTGTGATCAACGGCGAGGCCGATCCAGCCACTGTAGAGGCCCGCACCGTTACCCTGGGCGATCGCGCCGATAACCGTGTAGAAATTTTGTCGGGCTTAGAGCCGGGAGAGCAGTATGTAACGCGCAGCAATGGCCCCCTTGCCGATGGCGACCGGGTGCGGCTCAGCTTTATCTCCGAAACTCCCTAACGACCTCTCACCGCCCTTAACTATGAAAAACCGCTCTGGCTTTAGTCTCAGCGCCACGGCCATCCGCCAGCACATCGGCACCCTGATGCTGACGCTGGCCCTGGTGGTCATTGGTGTTTTCTTTATCTTCAACCTCCAGGTAGACCTGTTGCCGTCCATCACCTACCCGCGCATTGGGGTGCGCCTCAGCACGCCCGGCGTCTCACCGGAGGTGGCGGTGGATGAGGTGACCCGTCCCCTAGAGGAGGCCCTATCGGCTGCCGAAGGAGTGGTGCAGGTTTTCTCCCAAACGCGGGAAGGTCGGGTCAGCATCGACCTGTATTTTGAACCGGGGGGCGACATCGATCAAGCACTGAATGATGCCACGGCGGCCTTTAACCAGGCCCGGCCCAACCTGCCCAACACCGTTGAAGCCCCCCGGCTTTACAAATATGAGCCGTCCCAGTTGCCGGTGTATGAACTGGCGATCGCCTCCACCACCCTCACCCCTCAAGAGCTGCGGGTCTTTACCGATGAAGAGCTGGCACGGGAGCTGAGTGTGGTCAAAGGGGTGGCAGCGGTTGAGGTGGCGGGCGGCCTGACGGAAGAAGTGCAGGTGCTGGTGGACTTTAATCGGCTCCAGTCCCTCGGCCTCAGCCTGCATGACGTGCTGGATGAACTGGACGAAAGCAACCAGGATGTCTCCGGTGGGCGGCTGCGGGGCGATCTTTCAGAACCGCTGACGCGGGCCGTAGGGCTGTTTCAAAGTGCGGATGAAATTCGTAACCTGACCTTTGAACCCTTTAACGGTGGCCCTCGTCGGTCGGAGCGCTCCAACCAGCAGGACGGCGAATCTGAAGTGGCATCAGCCCAGGGGCGATCGCGCCGCGTTTACCTGCGGGATTTTGCCCAGGTGATTGACGCCACCGAAGAGCAGCGCATTTTTGTAAACCTGAATGGGCGGTCAGCGGTGAAAGTCAGCCTTCTGAAACAGCCCGATGCTAACACCATTGAGGTGGTGGAGGCCGTGAAGCAGCGCATCCAGGAGCTACGGGACGGGGGCGTCGTGCCGGACGACATGCAGATTATCTCCACCCTGGATGAGTCGCTATTTATCCGCAATGCGATCGCTAACGTAACGTCGGCGGGGCTTTTGGGTTCCGGGCTGGCGGCGATCGCTGTGCTCATCTTCCTGGGGTCGCTGCGGCAAACCCTGATCATCGTTCTGGCCATTCCCCTGGCCACGTTGACGGCAATTATTCTGATGAAGCTGTTTGGCCTGTCCCTCAATGTGTTTAGCCTGGGAGGGCTGGCGCTGGGGGTGGGCATTGTGGTGGATAACTCCATCGTTATGCTGGAAACCATTGCGGGCGATATGAATCTGGCGGCGGGCCAGGAAGGACAAGTGCGCCTCTCCCACCGGCACCTGATTGAGCAGGCCATCCAGAGCAGCCAGTCGGTAGAGTCGGCCCTGGTGGCCTCTACGGCGACCAACCTGGTGGCGGTGCTGCCTTTTCTGCTGATCGGCGGCTTCATTGCTCTGCTATTCAACGAGCTGGTGCTCACCGTAAGCTTTGCTGTTGCTGCCTCCATTCTGGTAGCGGTGACGGTAGTGCCCATGCTCACCTCCCGCCTGCTGACGATTCGGCGCACCAGCGGCATCGCTCGCCTGGGACCACTGCGGGCCTTCAATCGTCGCTTTGATGCCGCCAAGCTGCAGTACACCATCCTGCTGGAGCGGGTGCTGCGGCGACGGGTTCTGGTAATTCTCTGCACTTTTCTACTCCTGGGGGGCAGCAGCATCGCAGCATTTGGCCATATCCCCCAGGAAATTTTGCCCCGTATTGATACGGGGCAGGCCCGTCTGGTCACCCAGTTTCCCCCTGGCACCACGCTGGAGACCAATCGTCGGGTGATGGCGGCCATTGACACCATTCTTTTGGAGCAGCCGGAAACGGAGTACGCGTTTACCACCGCTGGCGGCTTTTTGTTTGGATCAAGCACCAGCGAGAATGTGTTGCGGGGCACCAGCACCGTTACCCTGAAACCTGGTACGGATGTTGAATCCTACGTGGCGCGGGTCACCCAGGAATTCGAGCGGCTCAACCTGGTGGATATCCGCCTGCGGATGTCGCCAGGGGAGGTGCGGGGGCTGGAACTTAACAATTCTCCGGTGCGATCGGAGATTGACCTGGTGCTGCAGGGCAACAACGCCGAGGTTCTGGAGCAGGCAGGGCAACAGGTGCTGAAAGCGCTGGAGGAGCAGGCCATCCTGGCGAGCTATCGCCCCGATGCCGACAGCCGCCAGCCCGAAATTCAGGTGCGCCTCGACCGGGAGCGGGCCGCCGATCTAAACCTCAATACCCAGGATGTGGGCACCGTCATCGAAACGGCCATTTCCGGCTCCGTGCCCACCCAACTGCAGCGGGGCGATCGCCTCGTCGATGTCCGCGTCCAGCTCGACCAGAGCGCCGTTCAGCGCCCCTCTCAGTTGGCCGAACTGCCTGTGTTCACCGACGATAACCAACTGGTGCGCCTGGGCGACATTGCCCAAATCGAGGAAGGACAAGCCCCCGGCGAAATTCAGCGGATCAACCAGCGGCAGGTGTTTATTATCGAAGGCAGCCTCAATGAAGGGGCCAGCCTGGGGGATGCCCTGGCGGAGGTGGATCAGGTAATGGCAGGGATTGATCTGCCCGATGGGGTGAGCCGCTTCCCCAGTGCCGCCGCTGAGAGCAATCGAGAGATTCAGTCCACCCTGCCTATCCTGGGGGGGCTGGCGGCGTTCCTGGTGTTTGTGGTGATGGCGGTCCAGTACAACTCCCTGATTGACCCGCTGGTGATCATGTTTACCCTGCCCCTGGCCCTGGCGGGCGGCATTTGGGGCCTGTTTTTGACCCAGACAGCTATTGGTGCCACGGTGATTGTGGGCGTCGTCCTGCTGGTGGGCATCGTGGTAAACAACGCCATCATCATGGTGGAGCTGGCTAACCAGATCCTGGCGCGGGAGCTGGCTGCCAGTGGTGCATCGGCCCGAAACATTCGCCGCATCGCCATTCTCCAGGCCGCCCCGCAGCGCCTGCGCCCCATTTTGATGACCACCATCACCACCGTGGTGGGCATGTTTCCCCTGGCCCTGGGGCTGGGGCAAGGGGGCGAGTTCCTCCAACCCCTGGGGATTGTGGTTTTTTCGGGGCTAGCTCTGGCCACCCTGCTGACCCTGTTTATCATCCCGTGCTTCTACCTGCTGCTCCATGATCTGGTAGACGCCTTTACTCCCAAAGCCGCCCCTACCGCCCCTGGACGGCTATCCGCCCCCATTCAGGAAAATCCAACTCAACCCATTTCCCGGCGGCAATAAAACGCGTTGGCAAAGCCGTTCCCCTGAAAAATTACTCGGCTCTAAGTTTTTCCCTGCTTACGTCTGCAACGTGTACTGCTGTTGTTCTGTTGATCGGAAACTCTACTACCATGCGAAAACTCCTTGCCATTGCCCTACTCACAGCCCTGGTGGTCATCACCTGGGCAGTCCTGCAACCCACTGAGGGCCAGCTTGCCGCCCAGGAGACGGGTCGTCGCCTCTACCAATCCCATCTGGGCGATCGCCCCGTTCCTACCCCTGCTGTCGCTCAGGCCCCCCGCCAGGAGGTAACTGCTGAACCCGTCACCTACGGCACCGTTGCGGGAGAGGAGATTACAGGATACCTGGCCCGTCCCGCCAATGCCACGGAACCCCTGCCTGGTTTAATCGTGATCCACGAGTGGTGGGGGCTGAATGAGAATATTGAGATGATGACCCAGCGTCTGGCTGGGGAAGGGTATGCGGCCCTGGCGGTAGATCTCTTTGGTCAGACAGCGGATACACCGGAGGCGGCGCGATCGCAGGTGCAGGCCGCCACGCAAAACCCCGCTCTGCTTCAGGAAAACCTGCGGCAAGCCTATCGGTATTTGGTCGAAACCGAGGCAGCACCCACCATCGGCAGCATTGGCTGGTGCTTTGGCGGTAGCTGGTCGCTGCAAACGGCCCTACTTTTCCCCGATACGCTGGATGCGGCGGTGATCTACTATGGCGGCAACCTGGTCACCGATCCGACAGAGCTGGAGCCGCTCAGCATGCCGATTTTGGGCATCTTTGGCGGAATTGATGATAACCCCCCGGTAGAGACGGTGCGGGAGTTTGAGTCGGTGCTGAATGACCTGGACAAGTCTGTGGAAATTTACATCTACGAAGGGGCGGATCACGCCTTTGCCAATCCTTCAGGAACTCGCTACAACGCGGCGGCGGCGGCGGATGCCTGGGAGAAAACCATCGCGTTCCTCAATGAGCATCTGAAGGGGTAAGCCTATCCTCAAAAAAGCTTGCCGCTTTGAATTGGTGCCCTCGCTATGACTTCGTCCGCCAGACCAAAGGATAGGGTCATGCCAGCACCCCCCAAAGCATTCACAACGGTTACGCCGGTCTCAGGCTGGGCAATCAGCTCAGTTTTCCCTGGAAGCTTGGCGTAGACCCCGTGCCAGGTTTCCGCAATGTGCAGGGAGGGAATCTGGGCAAAGCCCTGGAAGTAGTCCAGAATGAAGTCATTGATCAGGGCTTTGTCAAATGGTTCAGGATTGGGGCCGTATTCGTGGGAGTCGCCAATAATCAGCTCTCCCCTGGCATTTTGTGACACCATGACGTGGATGCCCCACTGGGGAAAATGGGGAGTTTCCTGCTCAATACGAGTCTTTAAAGCGCTCAGAGTAGGGCAGTCGGCAAAGGCGGCGTAATGGGTCAATGTCAGGCCACCGCACAGGGCAGGCCCAATCCGAAAACCTTCGGGCTGGGGAGGAGTGCGCATCATTTGCAGCTTTACCTTGGTCAAACCACTGGCGGCATAGAGGTCAGGATAAAGGGTTTCAAAGTCAGCTCCGCTGCAAACAAAGATTTGATCGGCAGCCCACTGTTCTCCTGCGGCGGTTAAGCGTGGGTAGTTGATGTCGGTGACAACGCTGCCGAACTTGAAGGTGACGCCATAGGTTTTGTGGAGAAAACCGGGGAGCTTCTGGAGGGCTTCCCGCGGATCGACGATGATCTCCGTTGAACTCCACAATGCGCCCAATAATCCCTGGGGGGCGATCGCCCGACTTTTATCCACCGCCTCAGTGGCCGAGAGGAGGTGAACCGTGTCGGTTTCTCTCCGGGCCACAAATTCTTCCAGTACCGCCAGCTCATCGGCCCGGTAGGCCAGGTGCAGCGAGCCACAGGAATCCAGATGAATGCCCGCCTGGGGCGCGACCTCCTGCCAGATGGTGCGCGATCGCAACGCCCGCCCCAACAGCCGCCCATTGGGCTGACCGATGGGCCAGATCATGCCAAAGTTGCGGATAGACGCCCCCACCGCATAGGGATTGCGTTCAAAAACAACGACGCGATCGCCCCGCTTGGCGGCGGCCAGGGCGTGGGCCAGCCCCACAATCCCCGCACCCACGATCGCGACATCGGCAGAATTGGCGTTCATGGCAAATACCTCCTTGGGAAAACTGAGCTAACCCTGAATCCAAATCGGTAGGGGCAAATGGCCATTTGCCCTACCACCCCAACGATCTACAGGGATCCAATGATTCTATCCCGCAATTCCAGCAGAGAGTCCAGCAGGCCGTGGTTGGGATACTTTACAAGCTGTTCCCGACTGTGGGTGCCGCTGGTGACGCCCAGGGACCAGAGACAGTGGGCATTGATTCCGGCTTCCAGGTCGGAGGGGGTGTCACCAACTTTCACCACCGTTTGGGGGTCCTTGATGCCCAGCCTGTACATCGCTTTTTGAATCATGTAGGGAGCGGGCCGACCTTCGCCCAGGTAGATTTCGGAAGGGGTAATTGACGCTTGAATCATACTGTCTTTTGTGCCGATGAAGTCTTCGTTCAAGCCTTGATCCCAGCCGAGGCGCTGGAGGATGAGGTTGGTCACCTTGCGGTAAAAACCCGTGGTCAGGGCAATTTGAATACCCTGGGACTGGAGCCAGGCAAAGGTTTCCAGACAGCCGGGGGTAGGTTCCACTGGCTGGGTTTGGTAGTGGGTTTCGAGGCGATCGCAAAACGTTACAAAAGAAGCATTAACCCTGGCATAGTAGTCAGGATGATCGTCCCCGATTTGCTCTTTCCAGAGGGTTTCAAACACCCGTATTTTTGACCATCCCATCATGGCGTTAATGCGGGCTGGATCGGTTGCTAAACCAGTACTTTCAGCAGCGGCTTGAAAGCAGTTCTGAACCTCGTCGTTGTCTTGAACCGTTGTCCCAGCCATATCAAAAACCACAAGCTGAATCCTGGGCATGGGTTGTCCCTCCTTGGAAAAAATCGTTGATCAAGCCCTATCTTTGAGCATCCATTGTAAAAAATCTATCGTCGCGGCCCAGGGCTATCACTTTAGTGCTCGTGATTTAGGGCCAATAACCCGTTGTCTCTACCGTGCGTATCAAGACTTAACAGGCGGTGTCCTGTGGTTCTGGCTGATGATGAGCCGCACGTTTCCAATCTTAAATCAAACTTGTCTAGATGTCTAGACAGCTAGACGGGGGATGGCCAAACTCACCATAATGAGCAACAGGAAACCGTTGGATTTCGATTCCCCATGATTCAGTCAACCCTGCCAATTTACATTCAAATTGCCAATGACCTGAGACAAAAGATTCAGGGAGGAGTCTATCAAGCCGGGGATAAGCTGCCCAGCCAGAAGCAGCTCGGTGCTCAGTTTGGGGTGAATCGGCACACGGTGCGGCAGGCATTTGATTTGCTGAAAGACGAGGGTTTGCTGCGCGTGGATAAAGGGTTGGGAGCATTCATCGCCGACGCGCCCATCTGCTATCCCATTGGCAAGCGGGTACGCTACAACGAATCTTTGCAAGCCAAGGGGTATACCAGTAAGTATCGGCTTCTGCAAACGGAAGAGGTTTTGGCGGATGAAAAAGTGGCAGACTATCTCAGTATCCCCGTTGGCGATCCGGTCGTTCAGTTAGATCTCCTGGGTTTGGTGGATGACCGCCCTTTGATCGTTAGCACCAGCTATTTCCCGTCCCGGCGGTTTCCCAACTTACTGGAGCATGTGCAGCAGGTTCGCTCAATTTCCAAGCTCATGCGCGATGTCTATGGCCGCGATCACGTTCGCCAGCGCACCTATATTTCCACCCGTGCCGTCCGCTCCCAAGATGCACGCCTGCTGCATGTGCCCCTCAACCAGCCAATTTTACTCGTTCAGGCGATTAACGTAGATCAGGATAATGGTGTTATTGAGTACACCGTGACCCGCTTTCGTGGTGATGGGGTAGAGCTGATGTTTGACCACACGGGGTAGGGAACTAAAACACGACGGAGTTGTCCGATGACAGAGGGCGAGATTGCTTTCAAACCCCACCGCTACACCAAAGCCTTGCTTTCAGCCATCCCACCCCTTGATCCGGATGCGCCGCGATCGCACATTCGCCTCACTGGAGAAATCTCCTCCCCCATCAAGTTCCCCACCGGCTGCCGCTTCCACACTCGCTGCCCGGTGGTCGAACCCCGCTGCCAAACCCTCCAGCCGAAATGGACCGAAATCTCGGAGGGATATGGTGTTGCCTGCCACCGGATCAGCGATCCAATGCACCCAGAGCGGAATTAGCAAAAGATTAATTTATCCAGAGCTTAATCTCTCCAACAACCGAGCTTAAATTATTTTTCATAAGATCTGCGTGTCGTTGTTGCCTTTTTATTAGGGCGATCGCCTCCCTGAAAGTCTTCTTATAGCCTTACAGGATAGGGTTTGAGCGTGGAACCCCCGCGTCGCGGGGGTTCCACACCTCTTGAATGTCCTAGCGCGAAAGCGTAACGCTATAACAATTGATTTTGCTTTGCTTTGTGCTCTGAGATCCCTTTGCAAAGCCATTTACTTACCCCGTTGGAGCGTCATTGGAGCATCATTTTATGAGTCAAGTTGCAGAACCAACGAGCCGCAGGCAAAAAAATCCCACTTTGCAATGGCTCGGTGTTGCTTTTCTAGTTTATCTATTAATTGTCGCGGTGGGCATGATTGGGTCAGGCTTCAAGTCTGCCACCGGTGAGCGGGCCGAAGAACTATTTGCCTTTGCCACCAATCCCTTCCTGGGGCTGATTGTGGGCACGGTTGCCACTGCCCTGATTCAATCATCAAGTACGGTCACCTCCATCATCGTTGGTTTAGTAGCAGGCGGACTGCCTGTTGCCACCGCCGTGCCAATGGTCATGGGGGCTAACATCGGGACAACTATTACCAACACCCTGGTGAGCCTGGGCCACATCGGTGACAAAGATGAATTCAAGCGGGCCTTTGCTGCCGCCACGGTACACGACTTTTTCAACCTCCTCAGCGTGGTGATCTTTTTGCCCCTGGAAATTCTGTTTCATCCCCTGGAGCGAATTGCCCTGTTTCTGGCTAACGCCCTGGTGGGCGGTGGGTCTGTTAGCATGAGCAATGTGAATGTGGTGAAAGCCGTGACCGACCCGGTAGTCAAGCTGTTTGGAGCAGCCACGGGTCTTCTGCCTGCTCCCTTTGACGGTATATTGCTGATTTTGCTGGGAGTTGGCTTGATCTTCCTGACGATTACCTTGATTGGCAAGCTTCTCAAAGTACTCATGGTAGGTCGCGCCAAGGAAATCTTGCACACCGCAATTGGCCGTGGCCCCATCGCGGGCATTCTGGCTGGAACCCTGATCACGATTCTGGTACAGTCTTCATCCACCACCACCAGTTTAATGGTGCCTCTGGCAGGAGCCGGGGTGTTTGGTCTGGCGCAGATCTATCCGTTTACCCTGGGGGCTAACATCGGTACCTGTGTCACTGCTTTACTGGCTGCCACCGCTGTTTCTGGGGCCGATGCGGTTCCGGCTTTGGAAATTGCGATGGTGCATTTGCTCTATAACTTGCTGGGCGTGATCATCATTTACGGGATTCCCTTCCTGTGCCGCCTGCCTATTCTGGGAGCAGAAACCCTGGCAGCCGTAGCATCCGAGCGCAAGTATCTGGCTTTTGCCTATATCCTGACGGTATTTTTCCTGCTGCCCGGTATTTTGCTGGGAATCACAGCGCTGGTCTAGGTAATTGCAAACACCCTTAATGAGGAACGCTTTCCTATGAGTGAGAAACTTGCGAGCGAACGACTTGAATATGTTCAACAGTTGGAAGCCCAGATCACTGAAACCAAGGCAATGCTTGAAACGCTCAAAGCCGAGCGAAATCAGGCTATGCAGAGCATCCAACACGAAGAGATCGAGAATCTAGAAAAGTACCTTGACCAGGCCCATATCAACCTCAAGGATCTATCGGCGTCGGCTGAGGATGCCTGGCATGAACTGAGAGAAACCCTCGAAAAGCTGATGACCAATATCCGCAGCAGCTTGATGCGTCTGCGGGGTGGTTCAGACGATTCCTCGGAAGAATAGATCCCCGTCAAAGGATTCACTATCCATAGCAGGGTTTCGGTGGGGATGAATGGATGAATGGCGATCGCCACCATCCACCGCAGGGGCAGATAGTCGTCTGCCCCTACCAATTTGTCCAGGATCAGCATAGGGCAAATGGTCATTTGCCCCTACCAATCGACAAAAAGGGAATTGGTAAGGTCAAGCTCATTGGCACTTGGGATCTAGCTTTTTACTCAGTTGACCAGATTAAGCGAGTACGACTGGTTAGACGGGCTGATGGTTACTATGCTCAATTCTGCGTCAGCGTAGATGTTCGCGTTGACATAGAGCCGAGCCAGAACGCTATTGGCTTGG